>DATIDO010000527.1:0-10449 GCA_035456245.1 Polyangiaceae bacterium | reverse complement strand
GGCGCTCGGTCAGCAGCGCGAACACGGCGACCACCGGAATCGTCAAGGCAATGCTGGCGGCCCCGGAGCCCAAGGCCAGGTTCAGGCTCGTTTGCAGCTGGTTGCTGCGAGCGGCCGAGACAGCCGCCCAGGTCTCCGGTGCCAACACCAACAGCGCGATCACGATGCCCACGGTGACGCGCGGAGCCCCGAGCGCCGCCAAACCCGTCTCGATCGCCGGGCCGAGCAACTTGGCGAAACCAATGACCGCGCCCAGGCTGAGCAGCAAGCAGCCAAAACCGAGCCAAGCCTGGCGGACGCTCGGGCGATCGAGGGAACTCGCGTCGGCGGCGGGCTCGTCTTCGCGGCGCGGCTCGAAGTGATCACGGTGCGAGCGGGTCTGCGCGAAGACCAGGCTGCCGTAGAGCAAGAGTGCCGCTCCCGAGACCACCAGCAGTTGCACCTGATTGTAGGTCGGTCCCGAAGTGGACGTGGTGTAGTTGGGGAGTACGAGCGTCAGGCCGCTCAGCACGCACAGCACCGACAGCAGCGCGCTGGAGCCACCAGCGTGGAAGTCGAGCTCCTTGTAGCGCAGCCCCCCCAAGAGCAGGCACACGCCCATGATGCCGTTGGTCACGATGATGACGGCCGAAAAGACGGTGTCGCGCGCGACGACGGCCGAGTCCGGCGTGCCGTTCGTCATCATCGAGACGATCAGTCCCACCTCGATCACCGTGACCGACAGCGCCAGCACCAGCGCCCCCAGCGAGGGCCCGATGCGCAGAGCGATCACCTCGGCGTGGTGCACCGCGGTCAACACCGCGCTGGCCAAGAAGGCGACGCTGAGCAGCGTCAGCCACACCGAGTCGTGCCCCGTGGCAGCGATCACCACCAAGGCGGCGAACGAAATCAGCGAGGCCCAATGCGAGGAATCGAGGGCTCGCTTCGGAGATGGGGGCGTGGCTGGGGGCGTGGCGGTACCCATGCCTCACTCATAGCCAAACGCCGGTGTCGAGCCACTGTTCGCGCGGCCCGACACCAGGCAATGGAGCGAAATCAGTCACCCACGACTTGGTTGAAAACCACGTGGCTCGAGGGCTCACTCGCGTCGGCGTCGGCCTCGGCCGTGATCGACAGCTCGAAGTGAGTCTCGGGCACGGAGCCTTCGAACACGCCCTCACGCGTGTCGGGATCGGTGTCCAGCCTGCCGATGCGCACCCACGGGCGATCGCCGGCAGGACGCTCCCAAATCAGGTAGTGCTCCTTGTCGGGGATGACACGACCGGCCGGAGCCAGGTTCTTCGCCGCGATGGTGAGCTTGGTGGAGTGGGTCGCCTCCTGCTGCTCGGCGGTCACCTTCGCGTCGGCACCGGGAACGAGAGAAGACGAGCGCACGTCGTATTGGAGCGCGCCTCCGCAGGCGAGCGTGGACAACAGGACGGCGGCGAGCATCGTATTGCGGACGGATCGGAGCATTCCTTTTCCATAGCGAGGGATGGGCTAGTGCCCAAGGGGGCGACGCCGTCGTCGCGAAAATGGCGCACGGCGCGGCCCCCGATTCGGCCCGGCGCCGCACGAGCGGATGCCCTCCCGCCCCGAAGCCCGGCCCATCGACCCGGTGAGCGGCGGACCTCGCCAGGCGCGCTCCCCCCGCATCGGCCCATCGTTGGCCGGCGAGCCGCGCCGGGGCCGGGAGGCGCCTGGGGGCCCGGGAGGGGGCCAGGAGGCGCAGCATTGGGCCGGCAACGCAAGATTTGCCGAAATGACGCCTCGGGGGGTTTTCCTGACCCTTTCGGCGCGTACCATCACTGACGTCAGTGTCAGTGGGGGCGACGGTTCGCCCAGCCACGTTCGCAGCACGAAGGACCGCCATGACCCCCATCTCCTCTTTGGACAGTGTCGACAAGAAGCGCTCGCTGCCCGTGATTGGCAGCACCCTGGACATCGACGCCGAGCTGCGCGCCTTCGAGGCCGCCGAGCGGGCCCGTCTGGGTCTCGAGGAGACGGAGCACTGGGTGGAGGAGATGGCCAACCTGACCTTCACCAAGTCGGAGCGCGCCAACATCACCATGCTGATCGGCGGTCTGACCGTGGCCCACGACTACATCGTCTCGGGCGGCCTGAAGAACGCAGGCTACGAGGTCGTTGCCCTCGACGCCCCCGACTACGAGTCGCTGCGCGTCGGCAAGGAGTTCGGCAACCGCGCCCAGTGCAACCCGACCTACTTCACCGTGGGTAACTTGGTGAAGGTGCTCATTCACCTCCGCGACAAGAAGGGCCTGAGCACCGAGGAGATCATCCAGAAGTACGTGTTCCTGACGGCCGGCGCCTGTGGCCCCTGTCGCTTCGGCATGTACACGACCGAGTACCGCAAGGCCCTGCGCGACGCCGGCTTCGACGGCTTCCGCGTCATGCTGTTCCAGCAGCAAGGCGGCCTCAGCCAAGCCACCGGCGAGGCCTCCGGCCTGGAGATGAACCCCAAGTTCTTCATCAACATGCTGAAGGGCCTGGTCGCCGGCGACATCATCAACGGCCTCGGCTACCGCATCCGCCCGTACGAGGTCGTGCCCGGCGCGACCGACGAGGCAATCGAGCAGGCCAAGCGCATCTGTTACGACGCGCTGCTGAACGGCAACAGCATCCTGTTCGCGCTCATGAAGGTGAAGCGCCTGTTCGCCGAGATCGCGGTCGACCGCCTGACCCCCAAGCCCAAGGTCGCCATCATCGGTGAGTTCTGGGCCATGACGACCGAGGGCGACGGCAACTATCGCCTGCAGCGCTTCGTCGAGCACGAGGGCGCCGAGGCCGACATCCAGTTCGTCACTGCCTGGCTGCTCTACAACATCTGGGAGGTCGCCTACGACACGAGCGAGCGCAAGACGCTGCGCTACGACGACGTGGCCAAGAACGGTCTGGCGGGCATCGGCGAGTACGGCGCGCTCACCCGCAAGCTCTCGCTGTGGGCAGGCGACAAGGCGCTACGCGCGGCCTTCCACACCTTCGCCTACGCGGGCGGCTACTACGACTACCACCTGCCCGACATGCACGCGATCGCCGAGGTGGCGGCGCCCTACTACGACAACAACCTGCGCGGCGGCGAGGGTCACATGGAGGTCGGTAAGCTGATCCTCAACGTGGTCCACAACAAGGCGTCGATGACGCTCAGCGTGAAGCCGTTCGGCTGCATGCCTTCGTCCAGCGTCTCCGACGGCGTCCAGTCGCTGATCACCGAGAAGTTCCCCGGCACCATCTACTGTGCGGTGGAGACGAGCGGCGACGGCGCGGTCAACTTCCAGAGCCGCGTGCAGATGTACATGTTCAAGGCCCGCAAGGTGGCCGAGGCGGAGTTCGAGAACACGCTGGCCAAGTGGGGCCTGACCATCGAGCAGGTGCGCGCCTTCGTCGACGCGAATCCGCGCTTCAAGAATGCGCTGCACCGCGCGCCGCTCCGTCACGGCAGCATCCCTGCCGATCTGGTCGAAGAGATCGCTCCCTACATCACCCAGACGCCGCTCGAGCGGGCCACCACCTCGCTGCGCGGCGCCGCCGGCGCGCTGGTGGAGTGGGCCAAGGGCGCAGCGCTCGGGGCTCCCACCAACGCACAGAAGACGATGGCGCTCGGTCGTGAGCTGGCCGTCGAGCTGGCGGAGATCGCACGAGAGAAGGGGCCCGGCTTCGTCGAGACGGCCGTGCAGAAGGGCGTGGAGCAGGCTCAGAAGGGCGTGGAGGCCGCGCGGGCCAAGGTCGTCGCGCTACCCTCGCGACTGTTCGAGAAGGCCAGCTGAGGCGAACGAACATGGAAGCACTCTGGCATTTGCTCGAGAAGGCCGACCGGGCCGCCATCGTCACCCTGGATCGGCTCGATCGCCTGCGTGGGCGCGAGCCCTTCCGCGCGCGCATCGAGGACGCGACCAAAGACGTACGCGCGCCCCAGCGGGTCATCGAGTTCGACAAGTAAGGGAGCGAGCCGGCTCGTCAGCGCGCCGGCTCGACCAGCCGGCGTACGACGTCGAGGTAATAGTCGGCGGACGTCTGGACCAGCGCGTCCGAGCGCGGCTGCTGGATGAACCATTGGTCGAAAGCCAGCGTGGCGGCTCGCGTCGTTTGCGTGAGCAGGTCGAGCGGTAGATCGGTGCGCACGGCCCCCAGCGCTTGGCCGAGCACGAGCAGACGTCGGTAGTAGTGGACGAGACTGTCCAACACCTCGTCGGCCGTGAGCTCGGCGAGCAGTGCGCTGTCTTGCTGCATGCAGCGCATCACGGCGGCCGACTGGGGATCGCGCAGCATGAACTCGAAGCCTTCGACGGCGAGGGCGCGGGTGCCGCGCCAGAACTCGTCGGCATCCTTCGGAGGGGTGGCCTCACCCGCCGTGGCGAAGAAGCGCTCGTAACAGTCGACGACGACGGTGACGAAGAGATCGCGCTTGTTGTCGAAGTAGTAGTAGGCGGAACTCTTGCCCAGGCCGAGACGCTCGAGCAGCTTGTTGTAACTGGTGGCCGCGAAGCCGGAGCGCGCGAACTCTTCGGCGGCCACGTCGAGGATGTAGCGGCGACGCTCGGCGGGAAGCTGGGCGAAGGCAGCGCGCGGCACGGAGGGGGACGTAGCTGGCCTCGGTCGCTCTCGAAACCCCGAAGGCTCATTCGCCTCTCACTGGACCCCCCCGGCCCGGGGCCGCTTCCATAAACCGACCCTGGTTGAGGCATGTGTAGCTATTTTTGCATTGTACCACTGGTACAACCATTGGTACAGGAGGGGGATGACGGCTGCCGATCTGAAAGACTTCGTCGAGTTTCACGATGGTTCCCTGGCCCGCCGCTGGGCCGGACAGCGGGTACCCATTTCCCGCGTCTACGAGGCCTACATCGAGGGCCAGCTCGATATCCCCAGCGACAAGTGGGCCAGCTTCTTCGACCACCGGCACGAGACGATGTCGTTCCGGCTCACCGAGTCCCACTTCAAGTGGGCCCTGACCAACTTCCTCCCCGAAGTCGCCCTGCACAGCCGCAGCCAGGACCGCCGGATCGTCGGCGAGCACTACAACCGCGGCAACGACTTCTTCGGATGGTTCCTGGGCGAGGCGATGGTCTACACGGCCGCCTGGTTCGAGACGCCGGACACGCCGCTGATCCAAGCGCAGGCCGCCAAGATCGAGCGCGCCTGCCAGAAGCTGCAGCTCGAGCCCGGCGAGACCCTGCTCGATATCGGCTGCGGCTGGGGCACGTTCGTCGCGCAGGCCGCGCGGGATCACGGCGTGCGCTCGCTCGGCGTGACGCTGGCCGAGGAACAGGTCGCGTTCGGGACGGAGCGCATCGCGCACTACGGGGTGAGCGATCGGGCCCGCGTGGAGGTGCGCGACTATCGGGCTCTCTCGGGGCGCTTCGACAAAATCGTCAGCCTGGAAATGGTCGAGCACGTCGGCGTCAAGAACCTCTCCGGCTACTTCGAGAAGGTCCACGAGCTGTTGGCCGATGACGGCCTGTTCGTCCTGCAGTGGACCGGCATCCGCAAGCTGTATCAGCCGCAGAACCCGCTCTCGGCCTTCAGCCTCGAGCCCGAGGACATGATTTGGGGACTCTTCATGAGCCGCTACATTTTCCCCGGTGCCGACGCCAGCCTCCCGCTGTCCAGCATGCTGCGCGCCGCCGAGGATGCCGGCTTCGAGACCGTCGAGGTAGAGCGCATGAGCGCACACTACGTGCTGACGCTGAAGGCCTGGCGCGATCTGTGGATCTCGAATCGCACGGAGGTCCTCTCGACCTACGGCGAGCGCTGGTATCGGCTCTGGCTCTTCTTCCTCGAGTGGTCCGCGCGTATCGGCGAGCAAGGCTCGGCGCAGACCTACCAGATCACCTTCCACAAGGATCGAAACGCCTTCGCTCGCGAGCAGCTCGTCTTCGGCGAAGCCTGATACGCGGCTCCGACCCGTGGGCAGCTGTCACACCGGGTGACCGGAGGTGCGAGCAATCGGCCCCGGGAGCCCGCCCATTCCTGTAGTCATCGGTTCCGGTCTGCTATTCCTGCCGGAATGCGTCGCACGCACTTACTTTCTTCCTTGGCCGTGCTCCTCCTGGCTGCCACGGCAGCCGCCGACTGCCCGAATCTGCTGCAGAACTCCGAGTTCTCGACCGGGCTGATGTCTCCCTGGGCTGTCGAGACCCCGGGCAACTTCGCCTCGGTCTCGTCGAGCGTCACGGCCGATGCCTACAAGACGCTCCAGCTCACGGTCTCCGCCTACCCGGGCGACCCCTACATGAGCGACGCAGGGCTGAGCCAGAACGGACTCTCGCTGGTGGCAGGGCAAAGCTACCGCCTCTCGTTCTGGGCCCGCTCGACCGCCGGTAACACGAGCATCCCAGCCCACGTGAAGCTCGGTGATTCCAACTCGCCTTACAACGCCTACGGCGTGGACGACGACATCACGATCGTGTGGAACGCGGGCGCGGGCTCGGACCACGTCTTCGATTTCGTGGCGCCCGTCACCGACTCGACCAGCGGCGTCATCATCCAGTTCGGCATGGAGAACGCGACCATCGCGCTCGACTCGCTGTTTCTCCTGCAGACGAGCTCGCCGGCCTGCGGCACGGGCGGAGCTGGAACCGGCGGCGCAGGAACAGGTGGCGCAGGAACAGGTGGCAGCGTTGGAACCGGCGGCGCAGCAACCGGCGGCAGCGTTGGCACAGGCGGCGCCTCCAGCACAGGCGGCGCCTCCAGCACGGGCGGCGCGGGAACCGGCGGGGCCTCCAGCGTCACGGGCGCAGAGATCCGCCTGAACCAGGTTGGCTTCGTCTCTTCCGGCCCCAAGATCGCCATCGTCGAACACAGCTCGAGCTCGGCACTGCCGTGGGAGCTGATCAACGCGGGCAACGCCGTCGTGGCGAGCGGCGCCACGGTGCGAATCGGCGTCGACGCTGCCAGTGGTCGCACGCTGCACCGCCTCGACTTCGGCACCTACGAGACGGCCGGAAGCAACCTGCGCCTGCGCGTCGGCGACGCCACCAGCCAGCCCTTCGAGCTGGGTGGCAACCCATTCGGCGCGCTGCGCCGCGATGCCCTCCGCTTCTACTACCACCAGCGCGCCAGCACGGCGATTTCGCAACCCTACGCAGAGAGTTCCTCTTGGGTCCGGGCCGCCGGCCATGCCGACAGCTCCGTCCCCACGCGCCCCGGCTACTCTGCCAGCTATTCGTTGAACGTCTCCAAGGGCTGGTACGACGCTGGCGACTACGGCAAGTACGTCGTCAACGGCGGCATCTCGGTGTGGACGCTGCTGTCGCTCCACGAGCGCACCAAGCACCTGGGCACGACGCTCGCCGCGCTGGGTGATTCGACCTCGAACATTCCGGAGAGCGGCAACGGAGTGTCCGATCTGCTCGACGAGGCACGCTGGGAGCTCTCGTTCTTGCTGGGGATGCAGGTACCTGCTGGCCAACCGCTGGCCGGCATGGCCCACCACAAGGTCCACGGGACGACCTGGCCCCCCATTCCCACCGCCCCGAACCAGGACATCTCGGGCCGCTACCTCTCGGCCCCCAGCACGGCGGCCACCCTGAACTTGGCTGCCGTCGCCGCGCAGGCCGCGCGCGTCTACGCCGACGTCGACTCCAACTTCGCCGACACCTGCCTGACCGCAGCGCGCCGCGCCTACGCGGCCGCCCTCGCCAACCCCGCCATCTACGCCGTGAGCACCCCCGGCACCGGTGACGAAGACGGCGGCGGCGCCTACGACGACAACGACGTCTCCGACGAGTTCTACTGGGCAGCGGCCGAGCTCTTCGTCACCACCGGCGAGAGTGAGTTCTTGGACGACGTGTTGGCCTCGCCGCACTACTTGGCCGAACCGACGACGGGCGGCCCGTTCAACTGGCAGTCGACCGCGCTGGCTGGCACCGTCTCCTTGGCCGTCGTGCCGAGCGAGCTCGGCTCCACCCGCCTCGGCACGCTGCGCCGCGCTTTGCTCGACCAAGCCGACACTTACGTCCAGCGCTCCGACAAGAGCCACGGCGCGGCCATCGACGCCTTCAACTGGGGCTCGAACAGCGACGTGCTGAACAGCGGCCTCGTGCTGGCGGTCGCGCACGATCTGACCGGCACGGCCAAGTACGCACGCGCCGCGTTGGCCGCGCTCGATTCGGTGCTCGGCCGAAACCCGCTGGGTCAGAGCTACGTGACCGGCTACGGCGAGCAGCCGTTCCTCCACCCGCACCACCGCTTCTTCGCCGTGGGCTACGATTCGAGCTGGCCTTCGCCGCCGCCTGGATTCGTGGCTGGTGGACCCAACGTGAAACTGGACGGGCTGAGCCCGCCCGGTGCGCTCGCTGGCTGCTCCGGACCACTGTGCTGGACCGACGACGCGAGCGCCTACGGCCTGACCGAGGTCACGGTGAACTGGAACGCTCCCCTCGCCTGGCTGGCATCCTGGGCCAGCGAGCAGCAGACGAACCCGGCCAGCGAATTCCCCGGCGTCCCCGGCAGCCCGAGCAACGGCACGGGTGGCGGCTCGAGCGACGGTGGAGACGGTGGAGACGGCGCGAACCTCGGCGG
Source organism: Polyangiaceae bacterium (assembly GCA_035456245.1). Taxonomy (GTDB): domain Bacteria; phylum Myxococcota_A; class Polyangia; order Polyangiales; family Polyangiaceae; genus NIC37A-2. Next base: position 1,929 of record DATIDO010000527.1, on the reverse strand, counting down.
AGCCTCGACCGGAGACGGTGGTGATGGGGATCCCGTCGGAACCCCCGGCGGGCCCGACGATGGCGGTGACGGCGATCCAGCTGGTTGCGGCTGCACGCAGACGGGTCGCAGTAACGGCGCACCTTGGGCTGCGTGGTCAGCGGCGCTCGCCGTCGCGGCGTTCGGCCTGCGTCGCAGGCATCAGGCTCGAGCGATTCGCGTCGAGTCGACTCAGAAGCCGAAGCCGATACCGCCGAGCAGCTGACCTTGGATCAGCGGATCGCCGTGCAGCGTGGCCAAGCAGCCGGCGCCCGTCACGCAGAACACCTCGGACTCGCCGCTGACGAAGTTGATCGGCATGCGCGCCGTGAAGCGCAGGTGGAGATTGCGGAGGATCTCCACCTTGGCGCCGCCCTCGACCACCGCTGAGAAGCTGACGTCGTTGCCCTGCCCTCCGCCGACGGCCGACGTGCGCATGGCCCCCAAGCTGAAGCCGAGCAGGCCAGCCAGCGGGCCACGCCAACTCTCCAGGTAACCACCGAACTGGAACCAGTCGAAGGCGATCCCCTGACTGCCAGTCGCCGTGATTTCGCCGTTCGGACGGAAGTAGCCGGTCGTCTCGGAGCGCGAGTACTGGAGGAAGATGAAGCCCTCCTGCTCCAAGCGGTAGCCGGCCAGAACGCTCCAGAGGAAAGCTGGATCGAAGCTGGCCGCGCCATCCACCCGGTCGAGGGTGAGTGGCAGGTTGCCGCTCAAGTTCAGGCCACCTTGGGCCGCGAACTCGACGTTGTTGTGGGCACTGGCAACGGACGGCGAGAGCCAGGTGCAGACGGCCAACGACCCAGCACACAACGTGGCGAACGGAACTTTCACGCGACAGCGCATAGCAGGGCTCGGGGCCGACTGGCCAGTTTTCGACAATCGGGCGGCAGTGGCGGCGGACGATTCCGCGCAGCCTGTGGCAGCCCAGGAAAATCGCACTTCTCGGCCGCTGAAGGCCGATCGATGACGGGTCCGAGGCACATCGAGCAACCCAGCCGTGATGACCTCCATGACGAATCGTTGGGTACTGCAGGCATGGGGAGCGGCAGCTCTCTTGGGTGCGGTCGTGGCCTGTGGCTCCGAAGGCCCGGGTGACGACGACGGGACGAACGGGTTGGGAGGAAACGCCAGCGGTAGCGGCGGCATTCCGTCCGGCTCGTCCGATCAGGGCTCGGACGGTGCCAACGCGGGAGCCTCGGCGACCGGCGGCGCCCCAGCTGGCGTGCCGGATCCCGATGGTTTCAGTCAGCTCGAGCGGCTCGACCGCGGCGTGGTGGCCGTCCCCGCTTCCGGCGGCGGCAACCTGGTGAGCTTCCGCCTGTTCGGGCACGAAGATCCCACCACCGCCTTCGACGTCTACCGCGACGGGCAGAAGATCAACCAGCAGCCGATCGTCGACACGACCGACTACCTGGACAGCGCCGGCAGCGCCGACTCCGTGTACACCGTCGCTCGCTCCGCCAACCCGAGCGAGCTCTCCCCCGAAGCGAGCGTCTGGGCTGGCGGCTATCTGGAGATCCCCACCACTCCGCCGCCCGCTGGCAGCGACTACACCTACACGAGCGGTGACGGCAGCGCTGGCGATCTGGACGGTGATGGCCGCTACGATCTGGTGATCAAGTGGGATCCCTCGAACGCCAAGGACAACTCGCAGTCCGGCGTGACCGGCAACACCTACTTGGATGGCTACACCTTCGACGGGAACCGGCTCTTCCGCATCGATCTGGGCCGGAACATTCGGGCCGGCGCCCACTACTCGCCGTTCCTCGTCTACGATCTGGACGGCGACGGACGCGCGGAAATCGTGGTGAAGACCGCCCCTGGAACGAAGGACGGCAAGGGCGCCTACCTCTCGAAGGGCCCCGCGCAGAACGACGACGACAACGCCGACTACCGCAACTCCGGCGG
>DATIDO010000526.1:0-6352 GCA_035456245.1 Polyangiaceae bacterium | reverse complement strand
ATCCAGGCCGACCAAGGCCGAGGAGGTGGCGCGTAGCTCCAAGCTACCGACGTCACGGCGGATGCTGGACAGGTCGCCGAGCTTCTCGGCTACGGCGGCCTGGGTCTCGCCGTACATGGCGACGGCCTCGAGCTGAGCCGGCGAGGCGACGCGGCGCTCGACGATCACCTTGTCCTGCGCCGGGCCTGCGGCCGAGCTGGCTCGGGTATCGAACTCGAAGCGCGCCGTGCCGACGAGCGCGGCCGCGAGCGGGAAGCGCACCTCGGTCGAACCGTTGCGGGGGAGCTCCACGGTGCGGTGCTCCTCGGTCGGCTGAGCGCCGAGCCCCTGCACCTTCATGGTGATCTCGACGCGCGCTGGCCCGAATTCCTTGGCCGAGACGATCAGGCCGGCCTCGGCGTGGTCTCCGGCGCGGAACAGCCGGGGCAGGGCCGGACGAGCCATCAGCGGCTTGCTGCTGGTGACGCGCCGTTCGGCGTAGCCGTAGCGATCGTCGGTCGTCGTGGCCACGGCCATGAGGCGGTAGGTGGTGAGCGAGTCGGGGAGGCGGAAGCGCACGGTCGCCTTGCCGCTCCCGTCGGTGAGCACCGCTGGATTGAAGTACGCGCTCTGGCGGAAGTCGCGGCGTGCGCCGGCTTCGTCACCGCCGCCGCCACCTTCGGCGCCCTTGTTCGGTCCCAGGCCGAGCAGCTCGCGGGGATCGCGGCTGAGCCGGGCGAGATCCTCACGCGCCTCGAGCAGGGTCGTGCGCAGCGGGCGAGCCGCCGTGAACACCGGGATGGGATCGGGCGTGCGGTAGCCGATCAGCGAGAGCACGCCTTCGTCGACGGCGTAGACCGTGACCTCGCTGGTGACCCCCTGGTTGCCGGCCTTCACCGCCAGATCGACGGTGATTTCTTCGCCGGGTCGGTAGTCGGTGCGGTTCGGGCGCAGCTCGACGGCCAGCCGGCGGAGCTCGGGGTTGATCGGCAGATCGACGTAGCCGGTACGGAAAGTGGGGGCTCCCAGATCCACCTGTCCGCCTTCGGGGGCGGGCTTGCTGCGAGCTCGCACCAAGTGCACGCCGACGTAGGCGTTCGGGCGCATGGCGTCGGTGATCGGCACCTCGATGCTCGGCGTCGGGCCGACCAAGGTGACCCGACGTTCGCTCTTCACGCCGTCGGCCTCGACGGTGATCAGTGCCTCGGCCGAGGGGAACGGCGACTTGACCAGCACGCGGGCGACGTCGCCCGGGGCGTACTGCTTCTTGTTGGCCACCAGCTCGAGCCGCGCGCTGTCGTCCTCGGGCCAGAAGCCCGAGTCGCCGCCCGAGCCGAGCGCGTAGAAGTCGACGGCGGCGCGCGCGCTGCGGCCCTTGGCGTCGCGAGCTTCGGCGACCACCACGTAGTAGCCCGGATCGACCGGAGTGAGCGGGCAGCCGCGCGGCTCGCGCTCGCTCTGAACCTTGCAGCTGCCGACGCGCGTCTCGATCAGCCGCGTCTCGGTGTGGCTCTGGCCGGCGCTCGTCTCACGCACCACACCGTACTTGCGCCGGTACAGGGTGAGTTCGATGGCGCGGCCGGTCAGGTGTTGCCCCTCGGGCGAAAGCAGTAGCGCGCGCAGGCTGACGGGCTGCGCCGTCGGCAGCAGGTAAGACTCGGGCGGCTCGATGCCGACGTAGTGGTCGGCAGGGTGCACCACCACGCTCGAGCTGGTGCCGATGGCTTGCCGCGAGAGATCGACCACCTCGGCGTCGAAGCTGATCAACTCCGGACTGCGCTGACCGGGCAGGCTCAGCGGCAACTTGCGCTCGAACGTACCCTTGCCGTCCAGCTTGCCGTCGCCCGAGTCGATCAGGCCGGAGCTCGGCGCGCGCTCGGGGTAGGCCGAGTCGTAGGCATGGTTGCCGGTGACGAAGGCCTCCGCGCCGGGGACGGCGAAATACGTCTCCATGCGCGTGAGGCGGTAGTTGAAGGAAGCGCCGCTCATCGGCGCGCCGTAGAGGTAGTCGGCCGAGAGCGAGAAGCGGGCTTCGTCGCCGTGGCGATAGCTGGGGCTGGCGCTGGCGGCGCTGGCGCTGAACTCGTTCGGTCGGTACTCGGCCAACTCGAAGGAGGTGCTGGCCAACCCGCCGCCGTAGCGGTCCTCGGGGTCGCCGGGGGGACGCACGGTGACGCGGTAGTTGCCCAAGCGAGCCGAGGCGGGGACGCGCAGCTTGGCGGCGAAAGTGCCGAACGAGGTGGTGTGCACGGCGCGCGTCTCGAGCACCTCCCAATTGGGCGAGCGCAGCTCCAGGACGAAGTCCCGTTCGCTCAGCAGCTCGTTTCCGCTTCCGCCTTCGCGGCGCAAGATGCCCTTCACTTCGACCGAGTCGCCGGGTCGGTACAAGCCGCGTTCGCTGAACAGCATGCCGTACTCGCGCGGCTCGCCGAGCGGATCGGCGGGGACGTCCAGGCGCCAGGGAGAGAAGCCTTCGCCGACGGATCGATACGCCCAATCCTTGCCGCGCCGCACCACGATCAGGGCGCGCTCCGGGCGCTTGCGCACGGGGGCCAGAGCGTCCGCGGGGAGCTCGGCGAGGCCGTCCGCGTTGGTCTTGATCCACTTTTCGGAGCCCGCAGCTCCGGTGCCACTCAAGCGCACCTCGGCGTCGCCCAGCGGCTTGCCGGTACTCAGGGCCGTGACCCAAACCACCGAGCGTCCGTGCGCGCTCAGCTTGGCGATGATGGCCAAATCGGTGACCTGAACGATGCGATGGATCTGCTCCGTACCCCCGCGGGCCTCGTAGCGCGCCGCCATCAACAGCGGTCCGCGGCCCGCCGGGAGGACGTCGGCCACCGGAAGCGTTTCTTGGTGGGGCTGGTTGCGCGCCGCGCTCGGCTGGATCTTCCGTTCACGCACGCCACTCAGCAGGGACCGAACGGCCGACTCCTCACCCACGGGATCGGCGAACAGCCGTTCGACCTGGGCCAGCTCGAGCGGGTGAGTCCACAGCGAGTAGCTGCCCACGTTGACCGAAGCGACAGGGATGGCAGGGCGGGCGGTCGGCTCGAAGTACTCACCCTCCACACCCAGGGCGACGCGAGGGTCGAAGTCACCGATCTCGAGTCGCAGGGAGTGATCTTGTGGGAGCTTTTGGCCGAAGACGTCGGTCAGCCCGGCCAACACGCGAATCGTGTAGGCCTTACCGGGCGCGAACGGCGCGTTGAGGTCGATGTAGGCCGTCTCGTCGTCGTCGTCGCGCCAGCTGTCCCAGCTGATGGGCAGCGCCGGCTCGATCTTCACGGACTTCTTCAGGTCCCGCATTTTGACGGGGTTGGTCAGCGTGAGCCACACGCCCGAGTGAGGCATGCACGGAGAGCGGGGGCTCGAGCGGGCGCATTCGATCTCCGACACCGCCAAGCGGTCGTAGGTGTGGAACGTCAGCGTCTGATCGGCACCGGCCGAAAGCGGTCCTTCTTGCCCGACGGTGGCAGCGGACAGCACCAGCTCGATTGGCGTGGCAGCCGGCAGTGGCGCGCGCGGGACGACCACCACGCGCTTGGGGAATTTCTGGTCGGGCCAGCGCAGATCGTAGGCCAGGGGGCGCCCCGACTTGCCTCCAGCGGCCCGCAACACGAGCTGCTTGGCCAGCTCCTGTCGGGAGACGAGCTGGTTCAGCTCCAGCTCGAAGGACGTGGACGGGCCGAGCCCGTTCGCACCATCGCCCGGCGTGCTGCTGACGATGCGCGGTCGCGGGGTGCTGAACTCGAAAACATGGGCCTGGCCCAGGGTGGAGCCGTCGAGCGCGCGGTGCTCGGCGGGAACCGTGACCCGCACGGCCGTGGCATTCGGGAGGTGGCCGGCCTTCGGCTGGAAAATCAGCGCATGGGTGCCGACGTAGCGGAAGCTGCCCTCGATGGCCGGCTCGAGGCGGATGGGAGGAGCGGCTTCTTCACCGGCGACGCTCAGCGCTCGCAAGGGGCGCGAGAACACCAGGCTGAGCTGCGCTCCCCCAGCGACCTCGCCTTGCGGGCCCGAGAAGACGACCCGGAACGGACCTGGCTTTCCGTTCTCGCCCGCTTCGCCGTTGGGGGAGAGGGTGCCTCCCGCCGCGGCAGCCGGGGGCCGGGCGCTGGGCGCGCACGCCAGCAAGAGTCCGCAGCAGGCGGCCCAACGTCGGAGTGAGCGGGCAGTGAGTCTCGGCAGCGACCAGGGGAAGGCACTCATCGGACGGGAGGTTCAGCAACGACCGTGCCGATTGCAAAACCTACGAGCTTCGGGCGGGAAACTTCCCTTCGGAGGGCCACCCTGGGCCCCTTGGCGCGGGGTGATCGTGGTTGGACTGCCACGAGGGCGTGGGCGTGGGGCCACTGGGCGGCGGCTCCGGCCTTGTGTCGGCGGCTCCGACTCTCGCGCGAGGGCCAGTTCCGGCCGAGTGAGATGCTCCGCGCCGTTTCGAATTCCCGCGCCGGCGCGGAAGGTGTCTGCGCAGTCAGTCGTCGAGCCGCGTGGCGCTGAGTAGGCTTTGGCCGCGGTCCCGACTCGTTTCGGGGCCCGAGCTCGGCGAGTCGGCTCCGAGCGGAGTCTCCTCGACCGCTTCCGCTCAGTCTTCGTCGAGGCTCGAGAGCAAGCGCTCGAGCTTGCCGTCCATGCGGAACTGGCGAGCTTCGTTTCGGAGTAGGTCCATGTCGAGCTGCACTCGTGTCATCAGTTCGGTGATGTCCAGCTTGGACTTCGTGCCACCGGCGTAGAGCTTGAAGAGCACCAAATGCTCGGCAGAAACGAGCCTACCTGGCAGGCCCTCGCGCCGCTCGGCGCGCTGCTCGGCGCTTCGAACGAGTGCCGGGAACCCACCCGCGGGCGAGTTGTCGAAGTTGACGACTTGGACGGGCCGGGAGCCTTCGGCTTCGAAGGTCATGACTCCGCCGAGTGGATCTGCAGCGTCGGATTGCATCAGATGACCTTCGAACCCGCTGCCAGATAGACGTTCGAACAACTTCTTGAACTCGGCGGGGGGCACGGCGACTGCGAAGTCGACGTCTTCCGTCGAACGGAAGTAGCCGTGCGCCGCGAGCGCGGCGGCTCCGATGAGCAGGGGGTCGAGGCCAGCGGACTCGAGCTCACTCGCCAGCTCCTCCGACAACGACAGCGGTCCTGCTTCTCTCATGACTTCTTCGCTGCCACGCCGAGTTCGAGTGCACGCAGTACTCGCTCTCGTGGCGTCATCGCCAACTCACGGGCAATCTGCGCTCGCCTCGCGGCATCCGCCGATGCGCTGGGACGTGCGTGCAGCTTGCTCAGCGGGAGCGTGCCGGGATCTTTCGGCTGGGCCACACGGAGAGCTTACCTCAGCGCGCACCGACCGGCATCTGCGTCGCGCGCAGCGGGGATCGGCTCAGTTCTTGCGTGTCTCGAACGCGCGAGCCGTTCGACAGCGCCGTTTCGAATTCCCGCGCCGGCGCGGAATGGGACGCGACCCGAGCAGTCGACCTTCCCAAATCGCTCTTCCGGCGGCCCGGTGCCTGTTTCGACGGCCCTCCGGCGATGGGACGGCCCCGCTCCGCTCGTTTCTCGGGCCAGTCAACCCATTCGCAAGATGATGTGGTAGCCGAAGTCGGTTTCCACGACATCGCTGAGTTGGTCCACCTTCAAAGCGAATGCCGCCTTGTCGAAGGCGGGGACCATCTGCCCGGGCTCGAACAGGCCCAGATCACCGCCGCGACTGGCTGATGGACAGTCCGAATGCTTGCGAGCGAGCTCCTCGAAGTCCGCGCCGCCGTCCAAGGCCTTCTTGATCTCGGCGATCTGCGCTGCAGCTTCCTCCTTCGAGCGTGATGCTGTCGAGCGCGCCGAACCCTTGTACATGAGCAAAATATGTGAAGCGAGAATGCCGTCCGACATGCCCTCGAGCCTAGCGCGGTTGGCGCCGCTGCCCCAGCGATGTTGCCGCTGACCCGGGTACAGCGGGCCGATGTGTCGAGGCCTCGGTCGATTCCCACGGCAAGAACGAGGTCAGCAGGACCAACATGGTCGCGCCGAAGGTCGAGACCATCATGCTGCTCTCGATTCCGAGGTGGAGCGCCAGGGCGCACACGAGCCCGAGGGTCCGCGTCTTCGGTATCCAAAGCAGGGCCGGTAGCGCGAGTTCCAGACAGCACGCAGCGATGGCGAGCGGCTGAGTTCCCACGGCTCGACGCGCGAGCTCCCAAAGTCCGCCGGACGTGAGCCCCAGACGATGGAGTTCATCGAGGGTTGCCCCCGACCACCACGCAGGCGAGCACTTGGCCAGGCCCGCGGCCCAGTAAACTCCGCAGGCGTGCGCGCGGATGGCCCACAGCGGCCATCTAGCTACCGACGCGTGCTCGCGTAGGGCTTTCCAGGTGTGCCCGGG
>DATIDO010000525.1:0-3515 GCA_035456245.1 Polyangiaceae bacterium | reverse complement strand
AGATCCACGGATGCCCCGCCCACACCGGTTGCACGTGGCCTGGCTTGAGTACGATCTCGCTCACCGGCCCGTCCTAGGGCGACGAACGGTTGGCCGCCAGAGCGCCGATCAGTTTGCCCGGAAGTCGCTCCAAACCAGCAGAGGGCGCGTGGAATCGAGCAGCAGGCCAGCGGGAACGGGCTTTCGCTGGGTCGGGGGAATGCGCTCGGGTCGGTCGGGGTCGCGCGCGGCGCCGAGGTGCGCTAACGCGCTGGAGCCTTTCGATGACTTCGGCCCGACGCGCGACCCTCGGCATCATCTTCGCCACCGTCTTCATGGACTTGGTCGGCTTCGGCATGATCATTCCGCTGCAGGCGATCTACGCGCGCAGCCTCGGGGCGTCCGGCTGGGTCTTGGGCCTGATCGGCGCAGCTTACCCGCTCGCTCAGTTCGCGTTCGCGCCGCTCTGGGGGCGCCTGGGTGATCGGCACGGCCGTCGACCGATCCTGCTGATGTCGATGACCGGCAGCACGCTGTCCTACCTCGGCTTCGCGCTGGCCACCTACTGGAACAACCTACCGCTGCTGATCGCGACCCGCGCGCTGCAGGGGACGTTCGCGGCCAACGTCTCGGCGGCGCAGGCCTACATCGCGGACGTGACGCCGGTGGAGAAGCGCTCCGGTGGCATGGCTTTGATCGGCGTCGCCTTCGGACTCGGCTTCGTCATCGGCCCCGTGCTGGGCGGTCTGTCGTCCAAGTTCATCGGTCCGCTCGCGCCCGGTCTGTTGGCAGCCGCAATCTGCGGAACCAACCTGCTGGCGGCATGCTTTCGACTGCCCGAGAGCCTGTCGCGCGAGGCGCAGCTCGCCAACCGCGCGCGACCCTTCGGACCCTACGATCCCTTGCACCGGGAGGCGCTGCGGCGCGCCTTTGCCCACCCTTACCTGGGCCGCCTGCTGCTCATGTCCTTCCTGCAGATCGTGGCCTTTGGCTTGGTCGAGCAGGTCTTCGCGCTCTTCTTCGCCGCGCATCTGGGCCTGGGTCGTGAGGATGCGGCGTTGCGTACCGGCTACGCGCTCGCGTACGTCGGCGTGCTGGGCGCCCTCGTGCAGGGCATTTGGGTTCGCCGCCATGGGGCACGCTACGGCGAACGGAAGCTGCTGCTGATCGGCCTGACCCTGTTCGTGGGTAGCGTGGCGCTGATCCCCTTCGGTCCGACCTACGCTTCCTATTTCGTCATCCTGGTGCCGCTCGCCCTCGGCCGCAGCCTGATCGATCCGAACGTCAGCAGCCTGATCAGTCGCGCCGCTTCGGCCGAGGCCCAGGGCCAGACCTTCGGCACCTTCCAGGGGCTCTCGAGCCTGGCGCGGATCGTGGGCCCGTTCGTGGGGCTCAACGTGTTCGAGCTGTCCCCCTCGCTACCTTTCTTCACCGCTGCGCTGGTGTCGGGTTGCTCGCTGGCTCTCGGCTTCGGGCTGCCCCGCGCTGCTGCGCCGGCCCCGGTCGCCGAAGCTCACCCCGCGGCTTGAGCGGGCCTCGGCAGGCCATTTGGCGGCCGCGAGTCCTATGCCTTACGCTGTAGGTGAGAGTGGGGAATGTCGCATTCGTACGATGACAGTCGGTGGCCCATCGTGGTCAGCCGAGCCGAGGGTGAGTCGACCGACGCGGACATGGAGGACTACTTGTCCATGCTGGAGCGCATGCTGGCTCGGCGTGAACGGCACGTGATCATCGTCGACGCCACGGGCGGCAAGCTGCTCAAGGGTCAACACCGCAAGGCTCTGGCCGAGTGGACTCGGCAGAACGAGGCGGCGTTGCGGCGCTATCGCGCCGGCCTGGCGTTGGTGACCAGCTCGGCCGTCCTGCGCGGCATGATCACGGCGGTGTATTGGCTCACGCCCGCGCCTTTCCCCTACCAACCCGTGTCGAACATGGACGAAGCCTGGCGCTGGGCCGAGGCTCAGCTCGTCCAGCGCGCGCGTCTGGGGTGAGGTTAGGCGGCGCGCGTTAGCGCGGTGTACGGGGGAGCGGCGCGCGCTTCAGCGCGGAGCAATGGGCTGAGCAGCGGACGTTCCGCGGAGTCGACCGAGTTCGCTGTTCGCACCTGCGCGCAGCGGTGAGTCGGGGTAGCGCTGGAGCAACTCTTCCAGGACACGAATGGCCTCGGCGCCACGCCCAGCGTCACGAGCGGCGAGGGCGCGCTCGAAGAGTGCGTTCTCCTGCGCCAGCGAGCTGACTACGCGTGCAGGCAGAGCCTCGCTGGTCGATTCGCCGGCGCCGCTCACACCAGGGCCAGCAGTCGAGGCAGCCGACCCATTTGCTGCGCTGCCAGCTGGAGAAGCGGCGGCGGATGAAGAGCCAAGCCGACCGATGCCCGGCCCGCCGACAGCCGGGGCGCCGAGAGCAGCGCCGCCGACGGAAGAGCCAGGCCGCGGGACCGTGCGGAACGTCTCGCCGGCCCCGAGCAAGTGCTCCTGCCCACGATGGGTCACCGAGACTCGTCCGTGCCGAACCGAGACGACGCTGTAGGGCGCCCCCTGCTCGGTGTGGCGTACCTCGACCCGGAAGCCCGTGCCGCGCACCTCCACCAAGCTGTCCGGAGTCGAGACGGCGAAGTGCCGCGGACTGCCGCTGCCGCTGGCTACCTCGACGTCGATGGCGCCGACGGGCAAGCGGACCACGTGCCGCTCGGCGCCGAGCTCCTCGAGCTCCAGCCGAGTGCTTTCTCCCACCTCCACGCTCACGCGCTCGCCGAGCGCCAAGCGCGCGCCGCTGCCAGCCTCGGTGCTGATGGTCGAACCGGCTCCGAGTTGCGTGCTCGGGGTCACCCGCGCCTGCTGGGCGCCGTTCGGAGCGAGCAAGCGGGCCGCCGAACCCGGCGCGGCCGACTGCGCATTCGAATGGGCCTGGCCTGCCTGGAACGAGGGCCCACCGCGGAAAACGCCATACGCCAGCAGCACGCCTGCCGCCGCTGCCACACAGCCGCCCAGCCACTTGCCCGCGAGCGAGGCACGCCGGCGGAACCGCGCGCGCTCGCCAGCACGTTGGTGCGCGGCGGCCATCTCGCGCTCGATGGCCGAGACCAGCGCGGGACGGCGACGTGCGACTTCCTCGGACGGCTCGACCGAAGTCACGCCGCGCAGCGGACGGAGCTCGTCACCCTGGCTCACAGGACCGCCTTTCCGAACGGGAAACGTCCCTTGCTCAGGCGCGACTGCAATTGCTTGCGGCCGCGCACCAGACGCGACTGGGTAGCCGCCTCGCTGGCACCGACCAGCGCTGCGATCTCGGCCAGGTTGTGACCATAGAGATCGTGGAGAATCAGCACCTCGGCGTGAGCCGGAGGGATCTCGGCGAGGTGACGGCGTAGGCGCGCGAGCTCGACCTCGGCCTCGGTGCGGGGCAGGCAGGGTGCATCGACGTCGGCGGGCTCGCTCCGTCGCTCCAGGACTCGGCGTTCGCGCTGTCGAGAGCGGATGGCGTTCAAGGCCACGTGGGTGGTGATGCGGTTGGCCCACGTCCGCAGGCTGCAGGCG
>DATIDO010000524.1:0-23728 GCA_035456245.1 Polyangiaceae bacterium | reverse complement strand
CGTGGTGCGCTCGGCATCTTCTACGGTGGACAGCTCCAGGAGCTGAACGAGATTGGCTGGACGCCGGAGCACCTGCCCACGCTCGGCTTCGCGCTCGACTTCGCGGAGGGCGATCCGTCGAGTCGTGTACGTTACGAAGTGACGCGGCCGGGGCCCCTGGGGCGTCGAGTGACCGAGCTGACCAGCTTGGAGCGCCCGGCAGGACGGCGTCGCCTCGAGCAACGGATCCCGCTCGACGCTCAAGCGCCGCTCGGTACCTGGAACGTGCGAGTCAGCGTGGACGAACGCCTGATCGTCGATCGCGCGTTCGTGGTGGTCGGGCTGCGCAACGAATCACCGTGAGCGATGCACTCGGTGCCGAGGCGCGTCAGTTCGCGCTCGGCCCAGCGCGCGTTCTCTTCGGCTCGCAGGTGGAGCGCGTCGTAGGCGAGGCGGGTGGCGTCGCTGGCATCGTCGGCCGGGGCGACCAGCTCGGCTAGAGCGTGGAAACGAACGGGCACGCGCAGCCGCCGGGACTCGCCGAGCGCGTCGAATAGCTGGCGCGGCGTCTCGAAGGAGGGCCAGCGTGAGACGATGTGGACGAGGCTGGGGCGTGGCTTCGGAGAGGTCAGCGAGGCGAGGATGCGGCCGAGCTCGCGTTCGGCCCGGATGCGGTCGGAGCTGCCGAGCGGTGGCGGCTGCACGCCGAACGAGAGCAGGTAGCGGCGGAAGAGGCGGTCTTCGCGGCTCGCTGCGCGAGGCGAGTCGGCGTGGACGGGGGCCCGCTCCAGCAGCTGGAGCAGAAGGGGAGGCCAGGCGGCGCGGTCGCTGGGATCGAGCAGATGGGCTCGGGCGTCGAGGCCGCGGGCGTGTTCGACGACGCGGCTGCGCACCTCCAGCTCGTCCCAGTCGCTGCGATCCTCGTCGGCGGTGTGCGTGGTGTGGGCCAACATACGCAGGATGCGCGCCTGCTGGCCGGCACCGCGTCCGAGCGGGACACGTCCCAGCTCGCGCGCACCTACCAGAACGAGCCCCACCCGATCGCCATGGTCGAGGTGGTGACGAGCCAGTCGCGCCGCCTGTTCGATCGAGCGGTCGAGCAGCGCTTCGCCGGGATGGCCGGCAGCAGCCTCGAGCGAAGCGTCGAGCAGGATCCACACCGACTCTCGGCGCTCTCGCTCTTGCTCGATGACGAGCAGCTGGCCGCGTCGCGCCGAGGCTTTCCAGGCGATCTTGCGGAAAGGGTCGCCCGGTTGGTGCTCGCGCAGGGCCAAGAACTCACCGCCTTCGCCGCGGGTGCGCTCGTGACGTTCGGCGTCGGCGTGGCCTTCACGGGAGACCAAGCGTGGCTCGCGCAGGGTCAGGGGCGTGGCCTTCGGTAACACCTCGAGCACCAACGGGCTGGTGAAGGAGAGGGGGACGTCGAACAGCCCGGGCGCCTGCACGGCGCGCACCCACAGGCCGTGGACGCCGTGGAACCCAACACGCCGAGCTCGCACCACCACGCGCACGTCGACCAGCGAGCCTGCGGCGATCTCCCCCGCCGACTCGCCCAACTCCACCTCCAGCCCCGGCGCGCGCAACACCTCGAGATCGGCGAAGCGGAGCGGCTGACGCCCGTGGTTGGACAGGCGGAAGGTCAGCGCCGTGGCGTCACCGACGCGGCAGCGCAATGCGCGCCCCCCCGTCTGCCAAGACATCTCGAAACCGGCGGCTCGGGCGCGCGCGACGGCCAAGAGAGCCCAGCTTTTGGCGGCGCCGACTCCGAACAGTACGGCTGCGCCGACCAGTGCGAGCCGGGCATCGAGGCTCAGGAGCCCCAGCGCCAGGAGGCCCAGCCCCGCGCGGTTCAAATGCAGGGCGCGCTCTGTTGGCTCGACGCGCACGCCACTAGGCTACCAAGCATCGTGCTTTCCGTGGAGAGACGCTCAACGCCCGGGGAGAACCACGGGTGAGAGCGAGCAGGGCGCTGGCGCCCCTGCTCGGTCTGTGTCTCTCGCTGTTGGGGCTGCCCGGCAGCGCGCGGGCCGCGGAGCGTTCCGAGCTGGAGAAGTCCGTCGCGGCGGAAGCCCTGAGTCGGCTGGGGTGGGAGGAAGAGCCCGATCCCTGGGGCAAGACGATCGAGGCCATCGAGATCTACGCCTTGCCGGTGTTCGACGAGCGCGATCCGGTCCCCGACTTCGTCAACGTCTTCCACGTCACCTCCCAGGCCTACGTGGTGCGGCGGCAGCTGTTGTTCGAGGTGGGACAGGTGGCCTCCCGACAGCGCACCGAGGAGACGGAGCGCAACCTCCGTGACACGCGGCAACTCTCGCTGGCCAACGTGGTCGTGGCGCGCGGCTCCCAGCCAGGGACCGTGCGCATGCTGGTCTTGGTCAAGGACGTCTGGAGCCTACGGCTCAACTCGAACATCGGGTTGGGCGCCGACGGGCTCGAGTACCTGCTGCTCAACCCGTCCGAGGAGAATCTGGCAGGCACGCAGTCGAGCGTTGGGTTGCTCTACCGCTACGAGCCTTTTCGGCAGACCTTCGGCGGCCGCTACGTACAGCCGCGCCTGGGCGGGACACGCTACTGGTTGGCGGGTGAAGGGGCCGTGATCACCAACCAGGCCACCGGGGCAGCCGAGGGCTCGTCGGGGCTCTTCTACTTCGAGTTACCGCTCTACTCACTGCGCTCGCGCTTCTCCTACGGCACCCGCGTGGCTTGGCTGACCGAGATCACTCGGCGCACCATCGGCACCGAGCTCCGCGACTTCCAATACGAATCACCCACCGGTGACGTCGAGCAGATCCCCTGGCAGTACGGCACCGAGCGACTGGCCGCCGACTATTTCGCGACGCGCTCGTGGGGCCTGCTGAGCAAGCGCGATCTCTCGTTCGGCCTGGAGTTCGATCACCGGCGCTACCGACCGCCCGAGCTGGACGCCTACTCGCCGGAGGCCCAGGCCGCGTTCCTCGAGCAGGCTGTCCCCGTTTCGGATCGGCGCTTCAGTCCCTACGCCCAGCTGCGCCTCTACGAGGGCCGTTTCCACCGCGTCCTGGATCTGGAGCTGCTCGGCCTGCAGGAGGACTTCCGGCTGGGCTACGAGGTGCTCACCCGCTTCTTCGTGGCGTCGGAAGCGCTCGGTTCCAGCCGCGACTTGGTCGGCACGACGGTGGGGCTCTCCTACTCCTGGCCGTTCGGCAATGGCTTGTTGCGCGCCTCGCTCGAGAATCGGCTCGTGGTGGCGAGTCAGAATCGCAACGAAGGCATCCTGAGTTGGTCGGGGCGAGTGGCGAGCCCCATCCTGGGTCCGGGGCGCCTGCACGTCGATCTGGACGGCGCGGCCCGCTACGAGAACTACCTGAACGTGGCGCCCTTCGCGCTCGGAGGAAACGGTCGCCTCCGCGGCTTCCGCTTCAATGAATTCCAAGGCGAGAACATCGTGGCTTGGAACGTCGAGTACCGCACCCAATCGTTCGATTTGCTTTCGGCTCAGGTCGGCTTCGCGGCCTTCTACGACGCGGGTGACACGCCCAACGAGTGGTCGAGCATCGATCTCCATCAGTCCGCCGGCGTCGGTGTGCGCGTGCTCTTTCCCCAGGCCGATCGGGCCGTCCTGCGTGTCGACTACGGCATGCCGCTCGATGCCGACTACGACTACCGCGGTGGCGCGGTGTACGTGACGTTCGGGCAGGCGTTCTCGCTGCCCGGTTTGACGCGCCCCAGCGTGGTCGCAGGCCTGTCCCCGTTCTGAGAGAGCCAGTTCCGAGCCGCCCCGGTCGGCCTCGGAACATGGCTCTGCAAGACACGGCTCCGCAGAACTCAGCGTGCCACGACGCGGCTGTAGGGGACCCGATCGAGCGCTTCGCGCACGATCGCCTGGCGCTGTCGTTCGTCGCCCTCCAGCTCGGGGGTCAGGACCAGGCGGTGGCACAGCACCAACTCGGCGACGGCACGCACGTCGTCCGGAGTGGCGTAACCCCGTCCATCCAGCAGTGCGTGTGCCTTCGTGGCTTGGAGCAGGGTGAGCGACGCGCGAGGACTCGCGCCCAGCAACACGCGGGGGTGCTTGCGAGTGAACTGAGCGAGCTGCACGACGTGGACACGCGCGGTCAGCTGTTGGAGCCGCACCACGTCCTCGGGGCCGAAGACGGGCTCCACCTCGGGAGCGCCCTCTCCGTGGGTGCGAAGCATGGCCAGCTCGGCGCGCTCGTCCGGGTATCCGATTACGATGCGGATGGCGAAGCGGTCCAGCTGCGCCTCGGGCAGCGGGTAGGTGCCCTCCAGATCGACCGGGTTCTGGGTGGCGATCACCACGAACGGGCGCGGTAGCTGCAGGCTTTCCCCCTCGATGGTCACCTGGCCCTCCTGCATGGCTTCGAGCAAGGCCGACTGGGTCTTGGCCGGTGCGCGATTGATCTCGTCGGCCAGCACCACGTGGGCGAACAGCGGACCGGGGCGCAGCGAGAACTCGCCGGTCCGTGGATCCAGCACGTAGGTACCCGTGATGTCGGACGGCAGCAGATCGGGAGTGAACTGGATGCGTCGCAGCGTGGAGCCGAGCGCGCGAGCGAAGGCCTTCGCCAAGGTCGTCTTGGCCACGCCCGGCACACCCTCGAGCAGAACGTGGCCGCCACTCAGCAGGCCGACGATCAGTGCCTGACACGCGGACTCGGGGCCCAGGTAGGCGCGCCCAACGCGTCGCCGGAGCTCGTCGAGTCGCTCTTGCGAGGCTGCGATTTCACCCGAGTCGAGGACGGCGTTCACGGCTTCGCGCTCCCGCGCTCGGCATCGTCCGCCAGTTCCCGGCCGGCCAGTGCGCCGTCCCTTCCAGCACCGTCCGTCCCTGCACCATCCGCTCCTGCACCGTCCGGAACGGCACCGTCCGCTCGCTCGTTTGCCAGCCAGCCCACCAATTGCATCGTTTCCCGGTGTATCCGCTTCGCCTCGCGTGCGGAAGGTCGAGGCGGTCGACCGTTCGAAAGCCCATCACGCAGGCGCCTCAGCGCCTCGACCAGGTGGACGGCGCGTTCGCGTCGCTCGCCCTGGATGCCGCAGCGCGCGAGGGTGGACTCCAGCTCGGCGCGCGATTGGGGCAGGGAACCACCGGTGCCCATCAGTCGCTCTTCCAGCGCGGTGCCCAGCTCGAGCAGGGGCACGAGCGGGCTGGTGCTGGGAGCCGCCAGCACGGCCGCTCGGGCCTGCGGACCACTCTGGGCGGCGAGCGGTGCGGGGCGTGCGTAGAGCGGTCGCCGTAGACGCGGCAGGCGCAGTTGTCCTTCCAGTTGGGAGCGCGCGACCACGAACCACAGGAAGAACGCGAAGATCCACCACGCCCAGGGCGGCAAGCCTTCCTCCTCGATCCGGCTCGCCGCGCGCTCCAGATCGGCCAGGCGCTCCTTGGGACCGTCCAACCAGCTTTTCGTGCCGAACGAACCCTCCTGTTCGAAAGCGCCGGCCAGCAGCCAGAGGCGACCTGCTCCTCCGTTCGTCGCCGTGCCTGCTGGAGCCGGCTCCGGTCCACCCTGGGCCAGCAGGTTGTCGGCGAGCCCGAGCGCGAAGGCGCGGTTGCCGGGGTAGCGGAGCATCAGGTTGATGAAGATGGATGGATCGCCCACCACCACGAGGCGGCCCTTGCCGGCGATCACCCCGCTCACCGCCAAGGTGGCTGCTGGTCCTCGCGAAGACTCGATCTCGAGCAAAGGCGTCAGCGCCGGATGCTCGATCGCCATGGGGTGGTTGGTCACCACCAGATCGACCTCGGCGGTCATCGGGTGACGGCCGGCGTCGATGCCAGCGACCGCCCGTCCGACCGGCGTCGCGATGGCGAGCTCGGGGTTCCCGTCGACGCGGAGGGCAGGGAGGCTGGGTGCCGGGACGCGGACGATGCCGAAGCGCGCGAGGAACGGCACGCTCGCCCCGTAGTCGTCGGCTAGTGCAACCCGGCCACCCGCAGCCAGGAAGCGGGTGAGCGACTCGACCTGCAGCGGGCGGGAGGGAGCGAGGATCCAGACGGCGTCCTGGGGACGCAGCTGTTCGTAGTCGAGCGTTGCGCGCACGCGAACCCGATCCGGGCCCAAGTGCTCGCGGAGAGTCCGCGCCAGCTCACTCAACCCATCCCAGGAGCTGGACGAGGTCGAGAGCACCTCGAAGTTCGAGCTCCCCGCCGTGGTCGTTCTGCCCTGCTCGGAAGAATCGGCGAAGGCGCGCGACGCGACGAGGCAGCACGAGACGCCCATCCCCCAGGCAATCCACTGGCGAAGCCGGCTGTGCAGCACCGCGTGCCACGTTAGCGCCATGGCGGCTTGGGGACGAGAGCGCCGGGACTACCGGGGGTGTCGAGGTGGGCAACTGACGGTGAACAGGGGTGGCGTCCGGCCCGTGAGTTGCTATTGCCCTGAGGCGAGTTACAGTGGACGGGAGCGCAATCGTTCAAGCGAAGGCGCCCCACCAAGCCGCAGGTTTCGTCCACTGCTTTCGTCCATGAGGGAGGCCCGATGCTGCCGCCATTCATCATCGAACAGATTCGGCAGAGAGAAGAGCAAATGAGGCGTGACGACCGTCCGCGTCTCGAATTGCCGATCGACGACATGCGGGCGCCCCATCCCGGGGTTCCTGCGCCGGAGCCGGAAATCGAGCGCGGCGTGCTGATCATCGAGATCTGACCCTCTCGTCGGATTTGATGCAAAGGCTGGCAAAGGGTGCCGGCTAGCGGATGCTTCTGGCTGGTTTGCGCTGGGCCCGTGGAGCAGCTGGCCGGCAATCCTTGGGCTTCCTGTGGCCGAGCCAGCGCGCCGCCTGCGCAGAAATGTGAGGCCCGAGCCCATCTGGCCTTCCCTCAGGCGCATTTCGTCGGTAGCAGTAGGCCGCTTTCGCGGCATGACTGCACGTTTTTTCACCCATCTGGCGCTCAGTTCGGCCGCCGCGTTCGCCCTTTACGCTTGTTTGCCCGCGGGCGATGGCGTCGAGCCGCCGGACCAGGTGAGCTATTTCCCGGTCGGCCTGTCCGTCGATCCGACCTCGCGTTGGCTCTACGTCGTCAACAGCGACTTCGACCTGCAATACAACCAGGGCACGGTTCAGAGCCTCTCTCTGGAACGGATCCGGCAGGTCGCGCGTCGCCCTTGCTCGCGTGACGCCGATTGCGCCGACGCACCCACGGGCGTGGCGCAGCGCTGCGACAACCAGCCCGGCGACGCCAACGACCAGAACCCCAGCTTCTTCTGCGTCGACGTGGACGGTGAACACGCCGATCTGCCTTGCGGGCCGTTCCCCGAGAACACCCCCTCGAGCCGAGCGGTGTCGCCCGGACGCTGCGGCCCGATCGATCTGATCGAGCCGGTCGACGGCGGTGGCTCACTGCAGCGCGACGCCGTGCGCATCTCGGCTTTCGCGACCGACCTGCTGTTGGTGCCCCGTCCGACCGAGTCGAGCGAGCCCTCGACCGAGAGCCGCTTGTTCATCCCGGTGCGCGGTGACTCCTCGTTGCACTACATCGACACCCGCGACGGCGAGTTCGAGTGCGAGCAAAACGAGGACAAGCAGTGCAGCACGCACTACCGGGTCAAGTCTTCGCCGACCCAGGATCCCGACGACGCGCTGGACACCCCGGTCGAGCCGTACGGCATCGCGGCGACCGCCGACGGTATGGGCGTGGTGATGAGCCACCAGGTCAACGGCCGGGCCAGCGCTTTCCGGAACTCCTGGACGACCGAGAGCGATGGTCTGCCGACGCCACCCAAGCTCGTCTCGGTGGCCGAGAACATGCCGTCGGCGATGATTGGCATCGCCAACATCCCGACGCCTCGCGTGATCGAACTCGATCCGTCTCGCCCCAACTACCAGGCCGGCTTCTTGGTCACGTTCCGCAACGACGCCAGCGTTCACTTGCTGCGCTTCTTCGCGGACTACGGCTTGGACGGGGCTGGGGGAGCGAGCGATGACGATCGCCAGCTGCTCTTCGACGTGGCCCGCTCGCCCGTCACGACCAACGCGAGCGGCGTCGATTCACGCGGTATCGCCATCGACGATACCAAGCGTCGCGCCGCCGAGCTGGCTTGCGGCGACGATCTGGATTGTTTGGCCGAGGCATCGACCATCCCGTTCGACGTCTACGTAGCCAACCGCAGCCCCAACTCGCTGCTGATTGGCCGGACCGATCCGGTCGATTCGACTGTCGGCGGCAGTGATTTGCCCTCGTTCCACGACAACATCCCGCTCACCACGGGACCGTCTCGCGTCATCATCGGCCGCGTGCTCGATGCCCAGGGTCAGTGGGCGCGTCGCGTCTTCGTCCTCTGCTTCGACTCGGCCGTCATCTACGTCTACGACCCCGAGCGCCGCACGGTGGAGGCCGAGATTTTCACGGGCCGCGGCCCGCACTCGCTCGCCTTCCTCCCGCCGAGCAGCGACCTCCCCGTCGCCTTCGTTGGGCACTTCTCCGACTCCTACGTGGCAGCAGTCAGCCTCGATCAACGTCACCCCGAGACCTTCGGCAGCACATTGGCCATCCTCGGTACCCCCAAGCCACCGCGAGCCGCACGATGAGCCAACCGTCCGAGGCTCCGCGCCGTTCGTCCAGCCTTTCCGCCCTGCGGCCGCGGCCGGATTGGTTGCGGATTGGCTTCGTCTCCTGCCTGGTGAGCTGGGCGCTCTCCGTCGGCTGCACCCAGGTCGCCGAGCCGCCTCCCTTGTCGTCCTTGCGGCGCAGTGGACAGGCCACGTTCGTCTGCATCGCGCCCGATGGGCACGGTGCGCCGCTGACCAGCTGCCCCCAAGGCGCGCGTCTCACCGATGGCGGCCTGATGGTCGGCAAGCCTGGCCATCAGCTGCATTCGCTGGTGACGCAGACGGCCTCGGCCGAGGTGGCCGTGGTCCGCCTCACCGGAGCCGAGAGTGACGGCACGACCAACGGTCGCGTTCTCGACGCGGACTCCACCAACCCGGGCGTGACGCCGCTGCGTGTGGGCCAGCAGCCCGTCGACATCGTCACCACCCCGGGCGGGATGGCCAGCTTCGTCGGCGTGGCAGAGACCGGTCGAACCGGCATCTTCGCCCTTTCTACCTCGTGCATCTTCGAGCCCGCCCCGGGCGAGACGAAGCGTGACCTGACTACCTGGCCCGCGTGCTCGCTGTCCTCGGCGCCCGGTGAGATGGTGATGGTCGTCGATCGCGCCGACACGTCGGGTCAGATCCGCGAGAGCTGCGGCGGTAGCCTGCAGCCGGCCGCGGATTTGCTCGGCAAGTCGGGCCAGGGCGAGTGCAGCGCCGATCTGGCCGAGGAAGACTTCGAGCCCGGACGGCGAAAGCTGGTCGTGGCTCTGCCCGAGGAGGGCAAGCTGGTCGTCATCGACGCTCAAGAGCTGCTCGATCGGGAGCAGGGGAGCTTCGGCGCCTGCAAGTTCGAGGCGGAGTTGCCGCTCTCGGTCAACCTGCCTTCCCGCATTCAGCAGCCCCTTCCTGGCGATCTGGTCAAGAGCGGCTGCACCGAGCCGCTGAAGGAGTACGGCCCGTTCGTTGGACCATTCGAGCCGCGCCCCTCGGGGCTCGCAGAGCGCGATGGCCTTCTGGTGGTGGGCGACCAAGGGGCACCGGTCGTCCACCGAGTGGACCTGACCAACGTGTGCGCGCCGGTCGAGATCGACCCGCTGATCGCGACGTCGTTCCTCCAGCCATCCCGGGTGGTGACCACGAGCCGGGTGGCGCTGAGCCCGCCGAGTATCGATGGCGCTCGCTATGTCTACGCCATCGACGAGGTCGGTGAGCGAGTGGCCAGCGTCATGGTGTTCGACGTGAGCCCGAACTCGACCAGCCGTACGCCCCTGGTCCGTGCGGGCTCGCCCGACATGCTGCTGGAGCCCCCGGATCGCCTCGAGTACGCCGCGCCGGCCAAGGACGTCGCGTTCGTGCTGTCGGATCGTCCCGAGATCGATCAGGTGACGGGCACCGGTTCGTTCGGGGTGCGTTGCGATCCCGATCCCAGCGTGGACAGCACCACTCCCGAGGGGCGCTACCGCCCCAACTTGGAGGACGAGACTGGCGCGCAGCCCCGCCATTTCCGCGGTCTGTTCGGCTACGTCCTGCTCGGCAACGCCAACCTCGCGGTGGTCGATATCGACGACTACGACTCGGCCTGCCGTCGACCGATCCGAGCCAACTCGTCGTCGACGCCAGATTTCCGTGGCTGCCAGGACGATCCGCCGCGCCCTCCCTACTACACGCTGACCTCGGAGCCCTCGGGCACGCCGACGGTGACCGGCGAATCCAGCTGCCATGTGGTGGAGCCCCACCGCGCGCGCTCGGGCAACCTGATGGTCACCGACGAGGACACGTCGGCCCGCTCGCCCTCGCTCACCTCGTTCGCTCGCCTCAATCGTCTGGGGCGCGGTTTGCCGGTGAGCCGCCTGGTTCCGGCCGGCCGGCAGAGCCCCATCCTGCTCGGAGTCGACTTCGAGGCGCCGGGTAGCGAAAACGAGCCCGCGCAGGTTCACGTCGGCAACCAGCTCTACACCCGGGGCGATCTGACCAGCCCGCTGATCATTTCGCCCCGCTTTGCCGAGCAGGCCTCGGTCGTCCTTCCCCAGGGCCAGCCGCGCGCCTATCCGAGCAGCGAGGTCGTGACCGTCACCTTCGAGGGGGAGCTCTCGGGTCTGCGGCCCACGGGGCTCTTCGACGAAGACGAGGGGCGCATGCGCGACTCGCAGGCGCGCTTCTGTGACAGCGGCGTGCAGAGCCAGAGCCTGACCGAAGAGGTGGGCCGGGAGAGGTTCCGCCTCGACGGCGAGGTCGCCGCGCAGTTCGGTCGCAACTACGCCGACTACGTCCAGGTCGTGAACCGGGTGCGCGCGGAGGACGATCCCTACTGGGACGGCGATGGCAAGGTGTGCGGTTCGCTGTCGCGCGATCCGACGGCCGACAGCTTCACGGCCTGCGACGCCTTGTTCGGAGATGGCGTGATCACCACGGCCACCACCACGCAGACGACGCAGACGACCACGACGACCAACACCAGCGCCTCGACGGTGCCGACCACCCCCGGCAGCACCATCCCTGGCCGTGTGCCGACGACGCGTACGACCACGACGCGCTCGACGACGACGACCTACACGACGACGACCGGCGACGATCTGATGCCGACTCGCGATTTCCGCATCGTCGAGGCCTACCAGGATTACCTGGAGCTGGAGCCCCGTAGCGCGACTGGCGCCGAGGCCGACGAGATCGTGGCCATGCTGGCCTGCTGCTTCCCGGACGTGATCTCCTACAAGGTTCGCGCAGGCAAGCAGTGGGTCGTGCGCGGTGAGGTCACGGGCTTCCGTCATGCCGTTCGGGCCGAGGCGGTCACCGTCGACGGCGCCACGCAGTACCAGTGCGTTCGCGACTGCGATCCGCTGCGGGGCGAGGAGCAGGGGCGAGCGTTCGAGATCTCGAGCACCGACTGCGCCGATCCCAATCCCAACATCGAGGGCTTCTGCGCGGTAGGCCCGCGCACCGACGAAGACTTGGTCTGCGCCTACAACACGGGCAACGGCCGTCCGGTCGAGCCCGGCGGCGTGGCCTCCGAGTGCATCTTCGACGCTCCGAACCGGCGCTTCGCCATGTACCGCGGCCTGGCCCCGAGCCAGCGAGGTATGTCGTTCGGCTTCGAGGTGCAGGGTGGCTTCAGCCCCATGGTCGTGCCGCTGACCGACACTTCGATCACCACGGTGTTGCCCGTCTCGCTCACGCCCGTGCCGACTTTCGGCGGCATGGCCGTCGTGGACTCGCAGAGCCGCGGTCTGATGATGATCGATCTGCAGGCCGCTGCGGTCACCGACACGTTCTTCTGACGCTCGTCCGCGCTCGTTGTGGGGCGCGGTCGTAGGAGGGTCGCTCGTTGGGGGCGCGCGCGTCGGAGGGTGCGCTCGTTGTGGGGCGCGCAGCGGAAGGTGCAGGCTGCAGCGTTCGCCGGCTGCGTTCTCAGCGCAATTTGGCTATGACTTGGCGCCCATGGCCGCCAAAGAGACTCCCGTGATGCAGCAGCACGCGGCCGCCAAGCGTGCGCATCCGGACTGCATCGTCTTCTTCCGTCTCGGCGACTTCTACGAGATGTTCGGTGAGGACGCGGTCGTGGCGGCCGGCGCGCTGGACCTCACCCTGACCAGCCGCAACAAGGGCAAGGCCGACGAGATCCCGATGGCCGGGGTGCCGCACCACGCCGCCCACGGCTACATTCGCCGATTGCTGGAGCGCGGCTTCAAGGTCGCCATCTGCGAGCAGATGGCCGACCCCTCGACGGTGAAGGGCATCGTGCCGCGCGAGGTGGTGCGGGTGATCACCCCCGGCACCTGGACCGAGGCGGAGCAGCTCGATGAATCGAGCAACAACTGGCTGTGCGCCTTGGAACTCAGCGCAGGCGGCGTTGGCGTGGCGGTGTTCGATCTGACCACGGCCGAGCTCTTGGCGACCCGTGTGCGTGACCTGACGGAGGCGCTGTCCGAGCTGGCGCGGCTGCGCCCGACGGAGGTGCTGCTGCGCGCCGAGGTCGATGCGGAGGCGGCCCGCGTGGCACTCGCCGAGGTGGTGCCGCGCGCCGCGGTCCGCTTGGGTGAGGCGCTCCCTACGGAGCGGCTGGCCGCGGCCCAGAAGACGCTCGACTACCAGGGGGGCGATCCCTTGGTGCTCGGCGCCTGTGCGCGTGTGCTTGATTACGCCGAGTCGTGCCTCACCAGCCGAGCTCCGGTGGTGTGGCGCGTCGGCATCTGGAACCCCACCGGCGTGGTGACCTTGGATCGGGCGGCGCAGCGGCATTTGGAGTTGGTGGAGTCACCGCACGGTGATCCGCGCACGACGCTGCTCGGCGTACTCGATCGGACTCGCAGCGCAGGCGGTCGCCGGCTGCTGCGGCGCCGTCTGCTCGGGCCGCTCACCGATGTCGCGATGATTCGCCGTCGACTCGATCAGGTCGAGACGCTGGTGCGCGACGGCCTGGTTCGTGCCGAGGCCCGCGAGGCGCTGTCCGAAGTGCCCGATCTGGAGCGGCTCGTGGTGCGCGCAACCCTGGGCGAGGCGACCCCGCGTGACCTGGGCGCCATTCGTCGAGGCCTCGAAGCGGGAAGGCGGGCTCACGCGGCGCTTTCCCGACTGCCGGAGGCGGAGGGGCGCGAGGCGCTGGGCGTCCAGGGTGATTTGGACTGGGTCGGGGAGCTGCACGAGCGGCTGGCGCGTGCCTTGGTGGAGCGCCCGCCGGTTCAAACCAAGGAGGGCGCGGTCTTCGTCGACGGCTATGACGCCGAGCTGGACCGCTACTCCAAGCTGCGCCTGGAGGGCGGCGCCGCCATGACCGAGCTGGAAGGGAGGCTGCGCGAACAGACCGGCATCTCTCAGCTGCGTGTTCGCTTCACCCGCGTGTTCGGCTGGTACGTCGAGGTGACGCGTTCCCAAGCGACTAAGATGCCCGACACCTTCCGCCGCAAGCAGACGGTGGCGACGGGAGAGCGCTACAGCTTGCCGGAGCTGGACGATCTTTCGGAGCAGATCGCGTCGGCGGAAGATCGCTACCGCAGCCGCGAACTCGAGCTATTTCGTCAGCTGGTCGAAGACGCGGCCCGCGCAGCTCCTCGCATTCACCGCCTGGCTGCCTGGACCTCCGAGCTCGACGTGGCCTGCGCCCTGGCCGAGGTGGCCGTCGACTACGACTACCAACGTCCCGAGGTGGACGATGGACTGGAGCTCGACATCGTCGATGGACGCCACCCGGTGGTCGAGCGGCTGTCGGCGAAGGGGCGCTTCGTCCCCAACGACCTGCATTTGGTGGCTCAGCAGGAGCACCTCTGGCTGATCAGCGGCCCCAACATGGCTGGCAAGAGCACCTTCTTGCGGCAGTGCGCGCTGATTGTGCTGATGGCGCAGATGGGCAGCTTCGTCCCGGCCAAGAGCGCGCGCGTCGGCATCGCCGATGCCATCCTTTCTCGCTTGGGCGCGAGCGATAATCTGGCCGGTGGCGAGAGCACGTTCCTGGTCGAGATGCGCGAAACGGCGTCCATTCTGCGATCGTCCACGGCCCGCTCCTTCGTGATCCTCGACGAGATCGGCCGCGGCACCAGCACCTTCGATGGCCTGTCGATCGCATGGGCGGTCGTCGAGCATCTGGATCGCGCCGTGGGCTGCCGCACCCTGTTCGCCACGCACTACCACGAGCTCACGCAGCTCGGGGACGAGTCGAGCGGCTGCAGGAACTACTCGGTGAGCGCTCGAGAGCACGAGGGCGACATCGTCTTTCTGCATCGCGTCGCTCCCGGAGGAGCCTCGCGGAGCTACGGCGTGGCGGTGGCGCGCTTGGCAGGCCTGCCCGAGTCGGTGCTCGCCCGCGCCCGAGGGCTGTTGGCAGAGTTCGAGAATCCTACGGCCGAGGTCGCGCGTGGTGCGGAGCGGCAGCTCGACCTCTTTCATGCGAGCGCGGAAAAGCCGGGTGAACGCCTCGCCCTGTCGACCCTGCGCGAGCTGGACGTGGATCGGTTGAACGGCCTCGAGGCGCTCAACTTGCTGGCCAGCTTGAAGCGCTCGCTCGAGTGAAGTCTCGCTGATCACTTGGCGCACCGATTGGCGGCGCCTCGGTGGGCGGCGGCGCAGTGAATGCACCGAGGCCGCGGCGAGCATTTCCGTCCGCCGAGCCCTGAGTTTCGGTCGTCTTTCGAACGCTGGAAGCGGATGTTTCCTGCTGGATGAGCGCAAATGGCGCCGCTCGTTGCGTGACGCTGACGCTCGAACATTCGAGTAAGAGTGCTGCGCTCGTCACATTCGGAGAGCACCGGGAACGATTTCTGTGGACCGCGTCTACGTGTAAGTTAATAGATCTTA
Organism: Polyangiaceae bacterium; assembly: GCA_035456245.1. GTDB lineage: Bacteria > Myxococcota_A > Polyangia > Polyangiales > Polyangiaceae > NIC37A-2. The sequence continues at coordinate 8,929 of DATIDO010000524.1, read as the reverse complement.
CCAACATGCGCGCTGCCTTCGGTTTGGTTCTTTTCTCAGTTGTTTCGTACGCTTGCGCTGTGCCGATCACAGAGGCGGATCTGCTGGGCTCGGGCGGAAGCCTGGGCCTCGGCGGCGACCCGATCGGCACCGGCGGGAGCTTGGTGGGGACCGGGGGCCTGGTGGGCGCAACCGGCGGAACGACGGCCGCCACGGGTGGCGCGGCGGCCACCGGCGGCGCAGCCAGCACGGGGGGAGCGGCCAGCACCGGCGGGGCGGCCAGCACGGGCGGCGCAGCGAGCACTGGCGGTGCAGCGAGCACGGGCGGCTCGACGGGCGGCGGGACGTGCGCGACGGCCTGGAGCGCCTCGATGAACTACCCGGGCGCCTCGCAGGTGTCGAAGGACGGCAAGAACTACGAAGCCTGTTTCTATTCGAACGCCGGTTACGATCCCGCCCAGCACACCAACACGGCGTGCGGCAACGCAGCGAACTGGAAGCTGCTCGGCGCCTGCAACTGAGGCGCAGACTCAGCGGATCTTGCCGGGGGTCGGCGGCGCGGCCGTGCGACCGTCTTCCGGCCACAAATGCTTCGGGTAGCGGCGCATCAGCTCTTTGCGCAGCGTTGGATAGTGCCGCTCCCAGAAGCCCTCGAGATCGGTCGTGACCTGCACGGCTCGATAGTTGGGTGCGAGCAACTGCAGCTGCAGTGGCATGCGTCCGCGACAGAGACTGGGGCCACGCGACATCCCGAAAAAGTTCTGCAGGCGTGCTTCGACCGAAGGCACCCGGCCAGCCTCGTAGTTCACGCGAACTTTCAGTCCGCCACCCAGCGTCACCTCCTCGGGGACCCACTCGTCGAGCCGACGGGTCAGCGCGGCGGGGAGCCGTTCGCGTAGCACGTGGCCCAAATCGAGCCGCTGCAGATCGGCCAAGCGAACCTCGTGCTCCACGGCCAGTTCGAGCGCGTGATCGGCCCAGACGAGTGGCTCGGCCACCCAGCGAACCAGCGCTTCGTGCTCCGCATCGTCCAGTTCGGCCGTACCGTCGCGTCCGGCCTGGAGCAGTACGCCCAGTCGCACCGCCAGGACCTCCACCCGGCGCTCCGGATCGAAGGTCGTCACACCTTTGGCGCGCGCCGCGCGCAGCAGCACCTGGGCTGCCTCGGGCCCCGGCGTGGCGTTCTGGATGCTCTCGTCGAGGACGAGCCGACCGTAGGTGAGCGCGCTCGATGAAAGCACGCGCTCCTTCTCGGCGGACCAAGAGAACTCCTCGCGCGCCTCGACGCGCTCACCACCCAGGGCGAGGAGGCGGTCCGCGTCGAGGCCCTGGGCGAGCCGGATCCACGGCACGCTACTCTTGCCACGGGGCGCGTCGGCGCTGAGGCACAGCAGGAAGGGCTCGGACAAGACGCCGCTCGAATCGGCGAGCCGCGCGCTGGTCCCGTTCATCAGCAGCAGCTCGCGCGGCTGCGCTCGGCGTGCGGCGACTCGATCCCAAAAGCCGGCGAAAAGCGCCGCGGTGAGCGGATCGTCGCTGGATGCGCTGGCCCCGTGGCTGGAGCCCTGTCGCGTCGAGCGCGTTCGGGTCAGGCGTCGCAGCTGTTGGCTGGCCTGCTCGACTCGCCGCACACCCGCGCCATCCAGCTCCAGCGCGCGCAGGGTGCTTGCGTTGAAGCGAGACTGCTCGGCCTCGCGGAAGCGATCCATGCGCTCCAGGAGATCGGAGTCGACCGTGGTCACGTCACGGCTGCCTCCGTCGCCGAAGCGCTGGCGCACGATGTCGCGCTCGGCGAGCAGCGCCACGGCGAGTGACGCGTCGTCGGCGCAACCGAGTCGCTCGGCCTCCACCAATACGCGCGCGAGGCGAACGGGCAGCGGGAAGTCGGCCATGCGCCGCCCCACGTCGGTCAGGCCTGTCGGAGCCGAGCCTGTCGGAGTCGACCCTGCCAGAGTCGTGCCAGCCAGAGTCGGGCCAGCCTCCGCGAGCGCACCGAGGTCGGTCAGCTCGCGTTCGGCGGCCTGCCAGGTTGCCTCCGGTAGCGGGGTGAGGAGCTCGAGCGCTCTCTCGTCGACGCCTGCGGCCCGCAAGAACAACAGCGTCTCGCTGGCGTTGGTGCGCAGAATTTCGGGCGTCTCTTGGGCGGGGCGCGCTCGGAAGCTGCGCTCGTCGTAGAGCCGCACGCAGTGTCCCGGCTGGGTTCGGCCGGCTCGACCAGCTCGCTGCGCGGCGCGAGCTTTGGAGATTTCCTCCAGATCGAGCCGCGAAATTCCCGTCCAGGGATCGTGGCGCGCCAAGCGAGCGAGCCCCGAATCGATCACGGTCGTGATGGCCGGGATGGTGAGCGAAGACTCGGCGACGTTGGTCGACAGCACGATGCGTCGACGCTCTCCGGGGCGGACGGCTCGCAGCTGTTGTTCGAGCGGCAGATCGCCGTGGAGCGGAACCAGCTCGGCTTCGAAGCGATCGCGCAGCGCCTCCTCACAGCGGCGGATCTCCGCGGCTCCGGGCAGGAAGACCAAGATGTCCCCGGGGCGCTCCCAGGAGCTTCGCACGGCGCTGCGCACCTTCAGCTCCAAGGCGCGATCATCGCCTGGATCGGCGTACTCGAGCGAGACGGGAAAGGTGCGGCCTTCGCTGACCAGGCGCGGGACGCCAGGCCAATGCGCGAGCAGGCGATCGGCGTCGAGCGTGGCACTCATTGCCACCAGGCGTAGAGCGGGGTTCACGCGCTGGGCCCGCGCGGCCAGGGCGAGGGCCAACTCCAGATCGGCGCTCTGCTCGTGTACTTCGTCGAAGACCAGCGCACTCACGCCAGCAAGCGAATCGCCGCTCGCCAGACGGCGCAGGAGCAAGCCTTCGGTCAGGTAGACGAGGCGTGTCCGCGCGCTGGTGCGCTCTTCGAAGCGCACGCTGTAGCCCACCTCGTCGCCCAGGTTCACACCGCGCTCTTCGGCGACGCGAACGGCCGAAAGTCGAGCCGCGATGCGCCGCGGTTCGGTGACCAGAACCTGTCCGCTGCACCAGGACTCACCCAGCAGGGCCGCTGGGACGCGCGTGGTCTTTCCGGCGCCGGCCGGTGCTTCCAAGATCAACGAGCCGGGCGCCCGCGGCTGGCGCAGCGCGGCCAGGACTTCGGGGAGGACGGAGTCGATGGGGAGGGATTGCACTGTGGCTGGGCGAGAGGTGGAAAGCGCGGGGATGCGGGCGAGGTGTGCAGGCGAGAGGCGGAGGCGAGGGGATGCGGGCGAGGGGAGCGACAGCGGTGAGCCGTCAGTGAGCGCTGTTCCAATCCGGGCCACTGCCGACCGAGACGGTCAGGGGCACGTCGAGCGAATAGGCGCCTTCCATGGCCTCGCGGATTCTCGTTTGGGCGACCTCGACCTCGTCGGTCGGCACCTCGAAGACCAACTCGTCGTGCACCGTCAGCACCATCCGCGCGCCCGGAGTCACCGGCGCGCGCAGGGCCAGCATCGCCAGCTTCAGGATATCGGCCGCCGAGCCTTGAATCGGCATGTTCATGGCGATGCGCTCGGCGGCCAGGCGCCGCGCGCGGTTGCCACTCTGGATGTCGGGAACGTGGCGGCGCCGCCCCAGGATGGTGGTGACACCGTGGCCCGCTCGCGCCTGCTCCAGGGTTCGGTCGAGGTAGCTGCGCACGCCTTCGTAGCGGCGGAAGTAGGCGGCGATGAAGCGTGCCGCATCGGCGCGCGGGATACCCACGGCCTTGGACAGGCCGCTCTCGCCCTGTCCGTAGATGACGCCGAAGTTCACGGCCTTCGCCTGGGCACGCATTTCGCGCGTCACGTCGGCTTCGTCCTTCTCGAAGATCTCCATGGCGGTGCGCAGGTGCACGTCTTGCCCGGAGCGGAACGCCTCCACCAGGCGTACGTCGCCGGACAGGTGCGCGAGCACGCGCAGCTCGATCTGCGAATAGTCGGCGCTCACCAGCAAGTGACCGGGCGGCGCGACGAAGGCGGCGCGGATCTTCCGCCCCAGCTCGGTGCGGATGGGGATGTTCTGTAGGTTGGGCTCGGTCGACGAGATGCGGCCGGTGGCGGCGACCGCTTGCTCCCAGGTGCCGTGCACACGGCCGCTGCTGGGCCGCACCAGCGCAGGCAGCGCGTCGATGTACGTGCCCTTCAGCTTGGCGATCGAGCGGTGGCGCAGGATCACGTCGGGCAGCGCGTGTTCCTCGGAGAGGGACTCGAGGGTTTCTGCATCGGTGGAGCGGGAGGTTTTGGTCCGCTTGAGCGGCTTGAGCCCCAGCTCGTCGAACAGCAGCGTCTCCAGCTGACGCGGCGAGTTCACGTTGAACTCCTTGCCCGCCGCAGCGTACGCCTCTCGCTCCAGGGCGTGCAGTTCGGTATCGCAGGCCACGCCCAGTTCACGCAGCCGCCCGCCGTCGATCAGAACGCCGCGCTCTTCCATCTCGCTCAGCTCGACGGCCAGCGGCAGCTCGATGTCGCTGTACAGGTTGGCGAAGCCTTGCGCCGCCAGTTCCTCGGCTTGTGCCGCGCGCGCGGCCTGCACGGCCGTGACTCGCGCTGCCGCCCACGGGATCACTTCGTCGACCGGGAGCTCGTCGAAGTCGCGCTTCCGCCGGCCTTCCTTGGCCCAGACATCGAACGGCGTGACCGTGACGCCGAAGCGCTCGGCCAGCTCGACCAAGCCATGGCGGCGCTCGGCGTCGAGTAGATAGGCGCCGAGCAGCGTGTCTTCGGCCGAGGCGAGCCAGGCTTGGCTGCTGCCCGGAATGGCCCCATCGAACAGCACCAGCTGTCGCTTCTTGTCGTGACAGACCAGGTGGCGGCCGGGCAGCGACTTCGCCAGCAGCGCGACGACCTCGGCAGCGTCGAGCTGCGGTGGCGCACCGACGTAGCGGTGGCCGAGCGGGACGTAGACGCCGGTCTGTCCGCAGGCGAGGGCGACGCCCAGGAGCGGACCGTGGGGGCGCTCGGGGTGGGTGGTGAAGCCTTCGAGGACGAGCGCGGCGTTGCTGCCGGTCGAGCTGGTCGTGAGGAACGACTCGAGCTCGGAAAGCCGAGCAACCAGCGAGAGTGTCACTGGAGCAGCCGGCGCGCTGCGCGCGGTCGCAGTGCTCGAGGCAACGCTCGAAGCCGTGCTCGAAGCAACGCGGGGAGCCTGAGTCTCGGCGGCTCGGGTCTTGGCGCGAGGTGTTGGGCCGCCTGCTGGCGAAGAAGGCGCGTCGACATTCGCGTCGCCTGGAGCCGTCGCAGTGGAGCCGGCGCCCTCACCGGCAGACTGGTTGAGCTGCGTGAGCTGACGTGAAAAGCCCAACTCGCCGAACAGCGTTCGCAGTCGCTCGGTGTCACGACGGGTGGTGGGTGAGAAATGCACCGCCTCCGGGGTGACATCGACAGGACAATCTTCCTTGAGCGCGACGAGTTGCCGGCTCAAGCGAGCGGCCGCCTCGTTGGCGCTCAAGGTGTCGCGCAGCTTGGGGCGCTTCACCTCGCTCAGACGGGCAAAGAGCCCATCCAGATCGCCGAATTGGGTGAGCAGTTCGGCCGCGGTCTTGGGGCCGACCGAGGGGACTCCCGGGATGTTGTCCGAGCTGTCGCCCATCAGCGCCAGCAGATCACCGAGGCGCTCGGGCCCGACGCCGAAGCGTTCCTGCACCTCGGCAGGGCCGAAGACCTTGTTGCGCAGCGTGTCCCACAGCACCACGTCCGGTGCGGCCAGCTGCATCAGATCCTTGTCGGCGCCGACGATGACGACGCGTTGTCCGGCTCGCTGCGCCGCGCGGGTAGCCGAAGCAATCAGATCGTCGGCTTCGACGCCCTCTTGTTTGTAGGTCGCGAGTCCCCAGGCATCGATGATCTCTTCGGCTCGACGGATCTGCACTCGCAGATCGTCGGGAGCCGGCGGTCGGTTCGCCTTGTAGTCGGCGTAGAGCTCACGGCGGAACGTGGCGCGGCCCGAGTCCATGGCGATGGCGAGCAGCGCGGGCTTCCGTTCACGGAACAGGCGCTCGAGCATGGTGATCGTGCCGTGGACGGCGTGCGTGGGTTCTCCGCTGGGTGAGGAGAGCGGCGCGACCGCGTGGTAGGCGCGCAGCAGGTAGCTGCTCAGATCGACGAGGTAGAGAACGTCGGCTGCGCCGGCTTCGAACAGAGCAGTGGCCATCGAGGTCCCGGTGATACACGACCCGACCCACCTGCGGGAACGAATTCCAGTGAGCCCGCAAATTGAGCGGACGCCGGAGGGGAGATCGGCAAATTTCCGACTGATCCCGTGGGGTTGCCGACATTCTGGTGCAACGAATTACATCCTGGTGACATTCTCGCGGGCCGGATTTGTTAAGTCGGGGAAGACATGAGTTTCGTCGAAGGGCTCCTCGTCATTCCGTACTTCCTGGTCCTGGGCGTCCTCTGCGCACTCGGTGCGCACCGCGCCTACCTCGTCTACTTGTGCAAGAAGCACGAGAGCGAGATCCGGGCGGCCGCCCAGCCAGTGGCCCGCTTCGCGGAGCACGAGCTGCCGTTCATCACGGTGCAGCTGCCGCTCTACAACGAAGCCACGGTCACCGCCCGCCTGCTCGAGGCCTCGGGGAATTTCGATTACCCGCGGGACCGCTTCGAGATCCAGGTGCTGGACGACTCCAGCGACGAGACGCGCACCATCGCCCAGAACAAGGTCGAAGAGATGCGCGCGCGGGGCATCGACATCCAGTACGTGCGTCGTCCGAACCGTCACGGCTACAAGGCCGGCGCGCTCGACTACGGTCTGAACCGCGCTCGTGGTGAGTTCATCGCCATCTTCGACGCCGACTTCGTCCCGCAGCGTTCGTTCCTGCGCGAGCTCATCCACCACTTCGTCGACAGCAAGATCGGCATGGTGCAGACGCGCTGGGGTCACATGAACCGCGACGCCAACCTGCTCACCGGTGTGCAGGCCCTCATGCTCGACGGCCACCACTTGGTGGAGAACTCGGCGCGCTTCGGCTCGGGCTGTTTCTTCAATTTCGCCGGTACGGGCGGCATGTGGCGCCGCGCGGCCATCGACGCCGCCGGCGGCTGGGAGCACGACACGCTGACCGAGGACCTCGACCTGTCCTACCGCGCTCAGCTGGCTGGCTATCGCTTCATCTACCGCCCGGACATCCTCACGCCGTCCGAGCTGCCCGAGGACATGTCGGCGCTCCGCGCTCAGCAGCACCGCTGGGCCAAGGGCACCGTGCAGACCGCCCGCAAGCTGCTGCCCATCGTGCTGCGCTCCGAGGTCAGCCTGCACCAGCGCATCGAGGCAGCGTTCCACATGCTGCCGCACTTCGCCTACCCGCTCATGCTGCTGCTGAGCGTGCTCATGCTGCCGGCACTGCTGCTGCTGCCCGCAGCGGACTTCCGCACCATGCTGCTGATCGATCTGCCGCTCTGCTTCGGCGCGACCGGCTCGCTCGCTGCCTTCTACGTCGTCGCGGAGCGTGCTCAGGGTCGCTCGGCCTTCGGTGCCATCCGCCGTCTGCCGATCCTCATCGCCCTCGGCACGGGCCTTTCGCCCCACCTCAGCAGCGCCGTGTGGAGCGGCATGCGCCAGATGGCTGGCGAGTTCGTTCGTACCCCCAAGAAGGGTGAGACCGCGGGTCGTTACCGTCAGGGCGCGCGCCTGCCGTGGGCCGAGATGGTCCTCGGTCTGGTCTGCACCGTGAGCGCGTGTGCCGCCGTGTACACGGGCCACTGGTTTGCCGCTCCTTTCGCGCTCCTCTTTGCCTGGGGCTACCTCTATGTTGCCGGCCAGGTGGCGAAGGACCAGCTGCCGATGCTGCGGGGCCGTACGGTCGATGCGGCTGTCGCAGAGCTGGAAGAGGTTCCGCTGGCCAAGGCCGCGTGAGCGCTGTAGTCTGACTGTTGGCTGGGTACTCCGAGGGTACCCAGCTCGAGCAGTGTGACCTTCAGCCAGCGCGGTGTCAGTCGCCGTGCCCAGCGTAGAGCGAGGCTAGTTTGGGGGAGCGAGTGACCAAAGCCGACATCGTCCAAGCGGTGTATTCCCGACTGGGTGGGTTCTCGAAGAAGGAGTCGGCGGATCTCGTCGACCTGGTGTTCGAGACGATGAAGGAGACGTTGGGGCGCGGTGAGCGCATCAAGATCTCTGGCTTCGGAAACTTCGTGCTGCGGGACAAGCGCCCACGTCAGGGGCGCAATCCCCAGACGGGCACCCCGATCATGATCACCGAGCGGCGGGTGCTCAGCTTCAAAGCGAGCCAGCTTCTCAAGCAGGCCTTGAACGGTGAGACCGGTGAGGGTGGGGGTGGCGAGGCCGGCCCCGACTCGAGCGAGCCGGATTCCGACGACGACCTCTGAGCCAGTTTCGCCGGTCGCTGGCGGCGGGTGTCGTTGCTGGCGGGGGTGGCGCTGGGCTGGCGTTTTCGTGCGACTGGGTGCTGCGGAGAGCCTCGCCGTCGCGAGGCGGATGCTTTTCGGCCGTATTTTGCCGCATCGCATTTCCGAGATGCGCTATAGACTCGGGCAGGGGTTGGGCGGTCTTGCCGTTCGACCCACACCTGCATGAGTAGCCGTCCCGAACTGCCCGTGAAGCTCTACTACCGCATCGGCGAGGTCGCCGAGGTGGTGGGAGTGGAACCCCACGTTCTGCGTTACTGGGAGTCGGAGTTCGGTTCGATCCGTCCTCAGAAGTCACCCAAGGGACAGCGCGTCTATTCGCGGCGCGACTTGGAGAAGCTGATGCGCGTGCGCGAGCTGCTCTACGAGCAGGGCTACACGATCGCCGGCGCCAAGAAGCGCCTGCGCGATCTGACGCGCAAGAACGCGCCCGAAGAGGCGGAGGAGACGCGCGGCTCGGTTGCGCCGGTTTCGGCTGCGCCGGTTTCGTTGGCTCCCGCTGCATTGGCTCCCGCTGCATTGGCGCCAACTGCCATTCCCACGGCTCCCGTCAGCGCAGCTCCCGTTGCGAAGGTTCCCGCTGGGCC
>DATIDO010000523.1:0-10320 GCA_035456245.1 Polyangiaceae bacterium | reverse complement strand
GACGTCGACCACTGTGGCGCTTGCGGCACCGCCTGCGACGCGGGCATGTCGTGCGTGAGGGGCGTTTGCCTCGATCCGTGCACGGAGGGTCAGACGCTGTGTGCGTTCGACGAGCCGGCTTGCGTCGATCTCGACGTGGACGCGCGCAACTGCGGACGCTGCGGCCATCGCTGTGGCCCTGGTACCACCTGCCAAGCAGGCAAGTGCGCGTGCGACGCGGACGCGCCGGCGGCGGCGTTCCAAGCCGACGTGCTGCCTGTCTTCGAGAGTTCGTGTGGCGGCAAATCGTGCCACTCGGGCACCAACGAGCTCACTTCGCTCGATTTGAGCCCGGCGGTCGCCTACGCCCAGCTGGTCGGCGTGGCCAGCGAGGGTGAGAGCTGCACGAGTTCGCGCGTCGTGGCCGGAGCGCCCGACGACAGCTTTTTGGTCGACAAGCTGCTGGGCGGTGATCTCTGCTACGGCAAGCGCATGCCCCGTCAGGACGACGCGCTCGGCGACGAGGCCGTTGGTCGCATCATCGGTTGGATTTGCGCCGGCGCCGCGGACGATTGACCCCAGCGAGGCCTGCTCGCCCCCCACGAGCCCGCGCGCGTCCTCGTTGGCTAGCGCGTGGGCGGGCCAGGGCGTAGCTTCGCTCGTCATGTTCGAGACGGCGGAGTTGGGGCAGACGGTCGGCAAAGAGGAGTACGAGCGCGAGGTCGAGACGCTGCGCTTGCGGCTCTTGGACGTGCAGACGCGGCTGAAGGAGGCGAACTTCCCGGTGATCGTGCTGATCTCCGGGGTGGAGCTGGCCGGTAAGAGCGAGACCGTGCAGAAGCTCTTGGAATGGCTCGACCCGCGCTTCGTCGAGACCCACGGCTTTCGTCGCGCGACCGCGGCCGAGCGCGCCTTCCCGCCGTTTCACCGCTTCTGGCGTCGGCTGCCGGCGCGAGGCCGCATCGGTGTGTTCTTCGGCAACTGGTACACCGAGCCGCTCGTGGCGCGAGCCTACAAGGAGATCTCGGACGCGGACTTGGTCGCCGCGATGACGCAGGTGAACACCTTCGAGCGCGAGCTGGCCGCGGGCGGAGCGCTGGTCCTGAAATTCTGGTTCCATCTCTCCAAGAAGGCCCAGAAGAAGCGCATCGGGAAGCTGCTGAAAGATCCCGACGAGAGCTATCGAGTTTCGGACTTCGAGCGCGAGTACTCCAAGCGCTACGACGCCTTCCTGAAGGTGAGCGAGCGAGCGCTGAGCCTCACCACTACGGCCGAGGCGCCTTGGGTGCTCGTCGAGGGAGACGACAAGCGCTATCGCTCGCTGCTCGTCGGGCGGACGTTGGTCGAGCGTTTGGAAAAGGCGCTGAGCGCGGTGGCCAGCAAGCGCAGCAGCGCGAAGGCCAGCGCGGTCGTCGTGGAGACGCCGCCCGCGCGGGAGACGCTCGGCAGGCTGGTGCTCGACGGCGTCGATCTGTCGCAGCGCTTGGATGACGACGAGTACGAGCGCGAGCTGGACGAACTGGAATCGCGCTTCGGCCGACTGTGCCGCAAGCTGGAGCGGCAGGGGAAGTCGGCCGTACTGGCGTTCGAAGGCTGGGACGCCGCCGGAAAGGGAGGCGTCATTCGCCGGGTGGTGGGGGCAATCGATCCGCGCCTCTATTCGGTGATCCCGGTGGCCGCGCCGAGCGACGAGGAGAAGGCCCACCACTATCTATGGCGTTTCTGGCGGCACGTGCCCGGACCGGGCCGGATCAGCCTCTTCGACCGCACCTGGTACGGGCGCGTATTGGTCGAGCGAGTCGAGGGTTTCGCGAACCGTGACGAGTGGAGCCGGGCCTACGCCGAGATCAACGACTTCGAGCGACAGCTCACGGAGCACGGCATCGCGGTCGAGAAGTTCTGGTTGCACGTCGACCGTGACGAGCAGGAGCGCCGCTTTCGTGAGCGCGAGAACACGGCCTGGAAACGCTTCAAGATCACCGAAGAAGACTGGCGTAACCGCTCCAAGTGGAGCGAATACGAGGTTGCCGTCCACGACATGGTCGAGAAGACCAGCACCGTGGAGGCGCCCTGGAACTTGGTCCCCTGCAACGACAAGAAGTTCGGGCGTGTCTTCGTGCTGCGGGCGCTGTGCCGCCGCCTCGAGCGGCATCTGGGCTGAGGCTGAATGGCGCCGGCTCGAGCGGCGCCAGGGCTGAAGCGCTCAGCCTTCGACCTGCGCCAGCAGCCGCTGGACCCGCAGGATGGCCTCGCGGTCGCTCTGTCGGTGGGCGTAGTCGAGCGCGGCGAACAGGTGGCTGTGCTCGGCCACGAAGCGCTCGGGGTGGCGCTCGATCATGTCGACGTAGTGTTCGAAGGCGCGGCCGAGCGGGAACCGATCCAGCCGGCGGAGCGCATGGCGGACCACCGCATGGACGGCGAAGCGATCCGGCAGCGGCTCCTGCACCAGGCGCCAGTCGCGGAGCCGGACGAGCGCCCGCGCCGGGGCATCACCCAGGCTGAGCAGCGAGCGCCGATCGACGTGATCGCCATCGCTGTAGGCCAAGACCGAGAGCAGGCGTCGCGACGTGGGGGCCAGTCGCTCCCAGCACCACTCGACCAGCCGCGCCACCTCGGGCAGATCGTCCTCGTGCTCGATGGCCGCGACGCGACCCACACCCTGGCCGCGCAGCCAGGTCTCCAGCGCCTTCGCGTCGATGGCGGAGCTGCTCACCAGTGCGTCGGCCAAGTCGAGCGCCAGCGGGTTGTAGCGTAGGAGCTGCGTGAGCCGCGCGACGCGAGGGAAGGCAGCCTGACGCGTGCTGACGAGCGGCGCGACGACCGGATAGATGAACACGCCCGAGAGGAGGCAGCGTCGGGCCGTCAGCACGAAGGTCGCGCGCGTGTCTCCGAGCGCATCGAGCAATCGGGCCATGGCGCGATCCTCTTCGTGGTTGTCCAGGACGATCAGCTGCTCCTGTTCGCTCAGGTGCTCGCGGATACGCTCCATTCGGCCTTCGCCGTTCGGTAGACCCAGACCCAGCGCCAAGAGCTCGGTCAGCGTGTAGTAATCCCAGCCTCCGACGCGGAACCAGTGGACGCGGTCCTCGAAGCTCTCTCGGACCCGGTGGCCCAGCGCTGCCGCCAGCATCGACTTGCCGCTGCCCCCCGAGCCGACCAGCGCCAGCCGCGCCGGACGGCTCTCGGTCAGCGCGGTCGTCAGGGTGCGCAGCTCCAGCTCGCGACCCACCAGCCCTTGGGGTTCGGGGGGAAAGTGCGTCAGCGGGGAAATGCGACAAGTCACTCGTTGCTTCTAGCATTGCCCTGGGCGCCCCGCCGAAGCGACCCGCGTCGTTTGACCGGGGCGGCTCCGGCCTGGTAGCGGACGCTCTCGTGGCCCCCTCCCAACACGATCCGTACCGGCCCGCGCGAGTCGATCGCATGGACCTCGTCGAGCCTTCCTCACGAGGGCTCGTGTGGCTCTTCTTCTCGCTCCGCGGCCGTCTTTCTCTGGGCCGCTTCTGGGTGGCGAGCCTGGTGCTCAACGTGCTGGCGATCGGAGCGGTGGTGGCGGCCGTCTACTACGGTTGGGGACTCGACACCGACTTCAGCGCGGCGCTGGACCCCACGACCAACTTCGTCTCGCTGGACGGAATGGTGGACGGTCCCACCATTCTACTCGTCAGCTGGGCGGTCTCGTTGCTCTATGTGCCCCTGGTCGTGAAGCGCTGGCACGATCGCGGGCGCAGCGGTTGGTGGACACTCATGCTGGCGGTGCCCTTCATCGGCTGGTTCTGGGGTTGGGTCGAGCTCTGCCTCGTCCCCGGCGTGGTGGGCCCCAACCAGTACGGCCCCGATCCCCGTCAGGACTGATCGCATGTTCGGACTCAGCCGCTACCAGTGGCTCGTATTGTTCGCTGCCTGGCTCGGCTGGGGCTTCGACATCTTCGACGGGCTGCTCTTCAATTTCGTTGCCCCCATCTGCATCCCGTACCTGCTCCGCTTGGACGCGGCCGATCCGGCTACCAAGGCGACGACCATGTACTGGACAGCCAGCCTGACCAGCCTGCTTTTGGTGGGCTGGGCTCTGGGGGGGGTGCTGTTCGGCAAACTGACCGATCGCCTGGGTCGCACGCGCACCCTGCTCCTCACCATGCTCACCTACGCGCTCGGCACGGCCGCCTGCGCGCTCGCACCCAACATCTGGGTGGTGGCGCTGTTCCGCTTCGTCGCGGCACTGGGCATCGGTGGCGAGTGGGCGGCCGGCGCGTCCCTGGTGGCCGAGACCTTGCCCAAGGAACGGCGCGTGCTCGGCGGCGCGCTGCTCTACACTTCGGCCCCGTGTGGGCTCTTGCTCGCCACGTTCGTGAACGATCTGTTCACGAGGCGGCTCGACTCGATCGCCGCCGATCCCAGCTTGTCTTGGCGCGCCGTCTTCCTGACGGGGCTCCTGCCTGCGGCGGTCGCGCTTCTGTTGCGGCTGTTCGTGCGCGAGTCCGAGGAGTGGTCCGGTGACCAAGAGCCGCCGGCGCTGCGCGAGCTGTTCAGCGGCGAGCTGGCGAGGCGCACCTGGGGAGGCTTGTCACTTTCGATCGTCGCGCTGGTGGCCTGGTGGAGCCTGAGCGCCTTCATCCCCGTCGTCTCCGGGTACCTGGCGCCCGACGCCGTCGAGCGCACCCGCTACATCACCATCGCTACCACGGCCTTCAACCTGGGCGGGGTGCTCGGCACGCTGCTGACGGTACCGCTGGCCCTTCGCTGGGGGCGGCGCCCGATGTTCGCGCTCTACTTCGCTTGGAGTGCGCTGTTCATCTTCGTGGCCTTCGGTCTCGACCTGCCCGCGCTCACGCGCCTCTACCTGCTGTTCCCCGTGGGCATCGGCATCTTCGGTATCTTCGGCGCGTTCTCGTTCTATCTGCCCGAACTCTTTCCCACCCGGCTGCGCGGGACGGGTGCCGGCTTTTGCTACAACGCGGGCCGGCTGGTCACCGCGGCATTTCCGTTCCTCGTGGGCATGATCGTGCGCTCGGGCGCGAGCCCGCTCGGCGTTCTCTCCTGGGTCGCCATCGCACCGTTGGTCGGCCTCGTGCTCTTGCTCGCTGGCGTTGGGCACGAGACGCGCGAGGCCTAGCGGCCTCGCGCAGTCCGCTCAGCAGGGGCAATCGAGGAAGAGCGGGGTGTGGTCGACCACCACCGTGTAGCCGTCCTTGGCGTGGGCGAAGATCTGCTCGTCACCAATGAGCTCCAGCTCGCCGTCCCCGTTCACGTCGACGGCGCCGCGCAGGAAGCCTTCCAGGTAGATCGGCTCGCCCCAGGGCGTCAGCTTTCCCTTCTGCCGGCGCCAAATCAGGCCCGCGCTCGGCGGCGTGGGGTAGCCGCACCCGCCAGGGCCGTTTGCCTGGATGAACACGAGCTCGGTGCCGTTCTCAGCGTCGATGATGCGTGCACTGCCCGGTTGCGCATCTCCCCAGCTGCCGCCCTGCTCCGCCTGGAGCTCTCGCGAGAACGCCAGGACTGCCGGGTGCTGGGAGACGGCGGCCGTGATTTCGGCGAGTTCGTCGGTTCGCGGTTTGCGCACCACGTGCGGGTTGGGCGCGCCAGGCTGGACCGGGCGTCCCCAGGCCGGCAGGGGACAAGCTGCAGGTGCGGCGAACTCGAGCCCCAACGTGCGGCCGTGAACCAGATCCTCGCTCTCGCGCGCCAAGCCCCAAAGCCAAGCGGCGCGGTCTGCGTCGGGCATCGGCTGCGGCTTGCGACCCTCCGACTCGGCGCCGAAGTCGTTCCAAAGGTTCACGATGCCGAAGTGCGGGATGATGTAAGTCAGGATCTGGAATCGCTCGGGTTTCGCCAGGCAGCGCTGACCCGACGCATCGAAGATCTCGTACTCACGGTCCAGGAGAGCTCGCGTGGCGGTCGGCAGCGCCGGCAACGCCACCGCGCGGTCATTGTGGTCGTCGTCCAGGTAGACCGGGTGCTCGGTGGCCCAATCGAGGTCCACCTTGCCAGGGACCAGCAGCGCGAAACCGCGGCGCGTTCTCCGAGCCAGCGCGGCCTGCTCGAAGCCGGGCGTCGTGGCGTCGCTCGTCGTTCCCGTCTTCGACGTCAGCATCTCTTCGCGTGAGATCAGCAGGCGGCCTTCTTCGCGCACGACGAGCAGCTGTTTGGGCCCCGTGTCTTGGTAGGTGTCGCTCTTCCAGCCCTGTTCGAAGTGGATGATTGCGACGCCGGGCATCGCGTCGACCTTCGACTGGCCGATGGTGACGGTGAACGGTTTGGCGAACATGGCCTTGCGATCGACCAACCAGTCGTCTCGATCGAAGCGGCGCTCGCGCTGGGCGGAGCGCTTGATGCCGGTGAACTTCTTGGCGTAGAGGGCCTGGTACTCCTCGAAGGCGCCCTTGTTCTGGGCTTCTTGCCAGAGCAAGAGCAGCGCCTGGAGCTCGGCCTGGGTGGCGACGGCGGGGGGAGCCGGAGGCCGCGCCGGAAGGGCCGCGGTGGCCGAGCTGCTGGCCACGGCTGGGCCGCTCTGCTGGGGCTCTTCCTTCGTCTTGCAGGCACTCGAGAGCGCCACCGCGATCAGGCAGCACCATACTTTCTGGTCACGAGTGATTCGGGGGGACGTCGGGAGAACGCGCATGGCACCACCCTACAACGAGGCCCGGCCAACGACCAAAGCCCGCTGCGTCAGAACCCAACCGTCAGGCCCAAGGTCACGGCACCCGTGAGACCCGAAAAGCGAGCCAAGGTTTGGCTGCCCGAGACGAGCTCGAGTTCGCGCAGGTACGCGCCGACTTCGCCGGAGACCAGGATCGAGGTGGGGCCACCGAGCGGGACCGACAAGGTGGCGCCTCCGGTGCAGGTCGCCGTCCAATCTTCGGAGCTTTCCGGACCCCAAGGGCTATCGACGGCGACGAGCGCGATCGGCAGCGCGAAGCGTGGTCCGAGCGTCAGCCGCGGGAGATCGAGAAGTACCCAGTCGACCGCAATCTGCGGCGCCACCATCGTCACGCCCATGCTCAGGTAGTCCAGGCGCCCCTCGCTGAAGGAGGCATCACCTCCGACCCGTAGATCCAGCCATCGCGCGGGGCGCAGCCCAGCCATCAGACCTCCTCCCAAGAATGCGGGAAGCGCCGAGGTTCGTGCCCAGAGTCCCGCGCGAAGCTCGACCGTCCAGAGCGAGGGGCGACGCGGAGGGGCCGCGCTCGGTCCAAGGTCGTCGCGACTCTCGTCGCCAGGCTCGTTGGCGAGCTCCTTTTGCCTCCCGATTCGGCCCTCGGTCGGGGGCTCCGCGGGTGCTTTTGGAGGTGCGGGCGGCGTCTGTGCGCTCCCTTCGAGTGCAATGCGCAGCAGCTCGGCGGTAGCCACGGCCAACGCACGTGGGCGAGTCGACGGGGCGACGTCGTGGAGGCTGACGGTGCTGCTCAGGTGGCTGGGGCTTCGCTCGGGGCCGAGGAATCGCAGCTCGACGAGGTAGGTGCTCTCGTCGGAGTCGCAGCTCTCGGGAGCCACGCGCAGGGACGTGGTGGAAAGCACGAGCGCGGCCGTGACCTCACGCGATGCCGTGTCGGAGGGGGACGGCTCGAACTCGACCTCGGGTAGTTCGATCGAGAGTGCTCGCTCGAACTGTTTCGGATCGAGCGTGTTCGACAGGCAGGGGACCCACGAGACTTCGACAGTGGCCGGGTCGGCGCGAGCGGGCAAAGCGTGGCTCGTCAGGAGGAGAGTCGTGATCGCGCCCGAGCGGCCCCAGGGACGTGTGCTCACGGCTGCGAGGCTGGTGGGGGGGCAGAGGTTCGCGGCGCCGTGAGGCTCGCGATCCGTTCGAGGTGGCGTCCGGAGGGGAAGCGAGCGCGGTATTCGGCGGCGATGTCGCGAGCACGTTCCTCGTCACCCAGCCGGATCTCGAGTTCCAGCTGACGAAGCAGAGCGTCTTGCCAGAGGCTGTTCGGTGGTCGCGCGGCTACGAGAGCCGCGAACAGAACTCGCGCTTCGCTCACCTCACCTCGCTCTGCCAAGGCCACGCCGAGGCGGTAGCGCGCCCAGGGGACCTGCTCACTCGTCGGAAACTCGTCGATCAGGCGACGGAGCATGCGGCTGGCGTCTGCGACGTTGCCTTGGGCGCGCGCGGAGTCGGCCTGGTCGAGCAGCTGCGCGGCCGAGGCAGGAGGAGCAGCCGAGGAGCTCGTTGCTTTGGGGCCAGATGGTGAATCGGCCGGCGTGCTGGTGGGGTTCGACTGCGTGGCGGGGGCGGGCGAGGAGGGGGGGGGCGAGGAGGGTGCCGCGGGGAGTGCGGTGGGGCCACGTACGTCGGCTCCGTCTTCGCCCACGAACAAGCTCTCGCCGGCGTTCACACGCTGGACTCCCTCGGCCAGGCGGGTCGAACGGACGACGACGACGCCCTCGGTCACCCGCACGCCGAGCCCCCGCTCGGTCCTTTCGAGGACGAAGCGGGTTCCCACCACCTCGATGCGCGCCCACTTGCTCTCGACGCACCACTTGCGCGGACCGTTCGGCACCACGCGGACCTCGAGTGTCCCTTGCTCCAACAGCACGGAGAACTCGCGCCCCGACGAAGCGACGGCATGCACCACGGCGCCCCGCTGTGCCGAGAGCCATGAGCCATCGGCCAGTTCCAGCCGAGCTCCGCGCTCGCCACCATCGAGCCGCACGAAGGGCCTTCCGGCGTGTGTGAGCAGTTCGCCTGGCTGTAGCCTGCGAGCCCACGACCAGGCGCCTCCCAGCAGGACGACGACGAGCGCGACCCCCGCAGCCCAGCGCCAGACATGCGCCGGGAGCGGTCGCACCCGAGCTTCGAAGAGTCGTCGACGAACGCGGGCGAGCGCCGCTCGGTCGGCGTGCTCCGTCAGGTGCTGACCGAGGGGGGCCTTCAGTCGGGAGTCCGTCATCCGTGCTCTCCCGTCGAATCGAACTCGGCCGAGTCCAGCTCGACGACGAGGTCCACCCGAGCTTGGGCTGCGGCGATGCGCCGCTTGGCTGTGGCCAGGGAACAACTGCACGCTTCGGCGACCTCCTGCAGCGAGCAGCCTTCGACGAGGCGAAGCATCCAGGCGAGCCGCTCCGCGCTCGATGCCTTCTCGAGCGCGCCTGCGATGCGAGAGAGCTGGAGGGTGATTGACGGGTCGCCGCCTACCGCGAGCTGCTTCAGCGATGCGTCATCGATGCCACGGTCCATTCCCAAGCGACGCAAGAGGGTGCGGCGGCGAAAGCGACGGTGGACGAGGTGCACTGCGATACGGTTCAGCCAAGCGGCGAAATTCGCGTCGTCGCGCAGTTCTTTCAGCTCGCCGAACGCGGTCAGGAAGGCGTCGTGCAACACGTCCTCCGCTTCGTCCGCTCGGCCGAGTAAACGCGTGAGCCGTCGCAGCAGTGGGGGGGCATGGAGGTCATACAGCGCGGCCTGCGCGTGGCGCGCTCCGTCGCGCGCCTCGTGAACCCAGAGGATTTCGCGCCCGCGCGCGTCCGAGTCCCTTCCCCGAGCCTCGGAGCGGGGAAGGCCGACGAGCGCGGCGACGAGCGAAGCCTGGAGTCCGAGCACCGATAGTTCCTACAGCGACCAGATCGTGGGCCACGAGCCACGAAAAACGGCTCAGTGCTGGACACGTGCTTGGGCAGATACGACGGTGAGCCGAAACCACCAACTTGGGGCCCTCAACTGTATGAAAGCCATCGCGTCGCTGGGTAGGGCTGTTTCCGTACGTCGTCGGCCGGTTGGCCGTCTTGCTCTGGGGGTCGGGCTCGCTTCGTCTGCTCTGCTCGGTTGCAGTGGCACCCTCGAAGTGGATCCGGGAACCAACCAAGCTCTCGTCGAGCATCTGGGTGAGGCCTGCAGTATCGAGCCGACGCCGGAGGCCACGGAGGTCGTGGTCGAGGATTCGGAGGCCTGCGGCGCTGGCGTGTGCCTCGGATGCGGCGAGGATGTGTGCGCCTCGCACGAGCGGGCCCCGCGATGCAGTTGTCGTTGCAGCGGTCCGGGTGACGGTCCATTTTGCGCCTGCGGGTCTGGCTACACCTGCGCGGAGCTCGTCGAAGACTTGGGCTTGGGATCCCAGTCCGAAGCAGGTGGGTATTGCGTGCCCATGCCCTGAACGGACTTCTCGAACCCACCGGGAAGAGGCGGGATCGCCTCAGCGCTGTCCGTGCCCGCTCCAAGGGAACAGCGGGACGTCGCCGTCGGCCGAGCGTCGGAGGTCGGCGAGTGCGTCGGCAGGCAGATCGGTCAGGCGCTCGAGTACGTGGCCGTGCTGATCGACGCCGAGCCAGATGGCGGGGAGTCGTCGTCGCGCCGGCGCGTAGATGATCAGCACGCGATGCTCGGCAGGGCCGCCGATCCACGCCCCGAAG
>DATIDO010000522.1:0-2206 GCA_035456245.1 Polyangiaceae bacterium | reverse complement strand
TCACCGTCGATCGAGACGATGTAGGTCAGCTCGGGCACCAGCATGAGCTTGAACTCGTCGGCCAGCTTCGACAGCTCGGCGCGCGTCATGGGGACGTAACCCCAGTTCTCGCTCCAGGCGTCGTTGAAGATGTCCATCACCAGCTCGACCTCCTCGGCCACCTTCGACTTGTCGAGGTGACGCGCGGTGATCTCCGGCAGGGCCTTGATGGCCTGCGAAGCCTTCTTGGCGCGCTCGGGCAGGCCGCCCACGACGTAGCGCCAGGCGTAGACGTCCTTGGCCTTGGTGAAGCCAGCAGCCTCGATCAGCCCGCCCTGGTAGGCGCGGTGGTGGGGCATCAGCACCATGGGCGGCCGGTCGAAGCCGTCGACCAAGCAGCCCATCTCTTCGTTCGAGGAGAGCGACATGGGCCCGAGCAGCCGCGACATGCCGCGCTTGCGCGCCCAGGCGCCGGCGGCGTTGAGCAGCGAACGCGACACGTCGACGTCGTCGATGGTGTCGAAGAAGCCGAAGAACGCCGTCTTCTCGCCGTAGCGCTCGTTCCAGGCGCGGTCGATCTGCGCGGTGGCGCGGCCCACGCACACACCGTCCCGGTGGGCGGTGAAGATGGTGCCTTCGGCGTGCTCGAAGAACGGGTTCTTGCGCGACAGGCGCCCCTTGATGTCGAAATCGAGGGGGCGGACGTACTGCGGGTCGTCGGCGTAGATGCGGTCGACGACGTTCAGGAAGTCGTCGAGGCGGGCACCGAGCGAGAGCTCACGAATTTCGACGGTCATGGGCGGCTCACTGAATCACGCCGTACTTCTTGCCGACCTTGGCGAAGGCCTCGAGCGCGCGATCCAGGTGCGAGCGCTCGTGGGTGGCCATGTAGCTGGTGCGCAGCATGGCGCTCTTGGGCGGGACGCCGGGGGAGATGAAGGGGTTGGTGTAGACCCCGTGCTCCTCGAGCAGGTCGCGCCACATCATGATCGTGCGCAGATCCTGGCGGATGTAGATCGGGATCACGGCCGTCTCGGTGGTGCCGAGCTCGAAGCCCAGGCCACGCAGCTGGTCGCGCATGTAGGTGAAGTTCTCGTGCAGCTTCTCGATGCGCCACTCCTCCTGCTGCATCACCTCGAAGGCGGCCATGGCCGCGGCGATGCTGGGGGGCGCTGCGGCAGCAGCGAACATGAAGCTGGGCGCGAAGTGGCGGATGTAGTCGAGCACCTTGCGCTCGCCGACCAGGTAGCCGCCGATCGAGGCGAACGACTTGGAGAAGGTGCCACCGATCAGATCGACCTGATCGGAGACGCCGAAGTGGTGCGAGGTGCCGCGACCGCCGGGCCCAATCACGCCCAGCGCGTGCGCGTCGTCGACGAAGATGCGGGCGCCGTGCTTCTTCACCACCGGCACCAGCTTGTCGAGGTGGGCGATCTCGCCCTCGGCGCTGAACACGCCGTCGGTGATGACGAAGGCGCCTTCTTCGGCGCCCAGGCCGCTGAGCGCCTTGTCGAGCGACTCGGCGTCGTTGTGCTTGTAGCGGACCTGCCGGGCGCCGTTGGCCATGCCCAGGCGCACGCCGTCGTACAGCGAGGCGTGGACGTTGCGGTCCATCACGGCGACCGAGTACTTGTTGGAGAGCAGCGCCGAGAGCGAGGCGATGTTCACCTGGTAGCCGGTGGTGAAGACGAGCGCGGACTCCTTGCCCATCCAGGCAGCCAGCTTCTCCTCGAACTCCTCGTGCAGCTTCATCGAGCCGTTGACCAGGCGCGAGCCGGTCATGCTGGTGCCGAAGCGGTCGATGGCGTTCTTGGCGGCCTCACGCACCTTGGGGTGCGTGGTCAGGCCCAGGTAGTTGTTCGAGCCCAGCATGATCACGCGCTTGCCGTTGATCTGCGCCTCGGGCCCGTCGTTCAGATCCAACGGGCGGAAGAACGGGTAGATGCCGCGCTTGCGCGCGTTGTCGGCGGCCGTGAACTTGAAAGCCTTCTCGAAGACGTCCTTGCCGCCGATGGTGGCCAGCGAGCGGCGCTCCTGCATGGACTCTTCCATGTCCTCGGAGCCCTGCGGCGCGACGGTCGACTCGTCGCCGTCGCGGGCAGCCGAGCGAGCGGCGCCATTGGACGTCGCAGCAGAGGGGGCAGGCCGAGCCGGCTTCTTGTCCTCGTCCAGGGCGGGATCGACGTTCGGCAGGGCGTAGCCGTCACGCAGGATCTTCCAGGCCCCT
>DATIDO010000521.1:0-4627 GCA_035456245.1 Polyangiaceae bacterium | reverse complement strand
TCCCACGCCAGTCGAGCCGCCGGTGCCCACTCCATCGCCCGAATCGTCCGAATCGCGCAGGTCGCCGGAGCTTCCGTCGTCCGAGCCGCTGTCGGTCATGACGCCGCCGCACGCCTCCAGCCCGAACGAAACCAGTCCGACCGAAAGCAACCCGTACGTCGCCAGCCCGTGTGCCCGCTGCACCACGGAACCGTGCGGCGAGCTCCTGCGATTCCAAATAAGCATCCCGTCATGCTGCCACGCGGGAGTGATCGACGCACCCGCGCCTTCGGACCCGATGAGTCCACACGGAGGCAGCCCTACCACGAGCACCACAGTGGCTCGTCCTCCCTGGGGCGGAGCAGCCGGACCGGGGCCCCGTTTCCAAGAGGCCCGTTCAAGAGGCCCCAGCTCGCCTGTCCCCAACAGATCACGCGACGCAACGACCCAGTCTGTCCCCGACAGAGGGGGCGCCTGGCGGCAAACCTCGCGCCGCCCTAGACAGCCCCATGCGCGCCGCGTTCTCGCTTGCTTGGGCCACTCTCCTGTTGGCCGGCAGCCTCGCTTGTTCTTCCACCCCGGAGTCGAACCCGCCGCCTGCGCCCAGCGCCGAGCCAGCTCCCGCGCGCCCCCGGCCTGCGCTCGGCTCACTCGCCGCCGGTGAGCCCGAGAGCCCCCTCGCCGTCGAGGCCGACGACATCGCCCTCGGCCAAGCCGGCGCCACGGTGACCATCGTCGCCTTCCTCGACTTCGAGTGCGGCTTCTGCGCCCAAGGATTCCAGACTCTCGACCAGCTGAGCCAACGCTATCCACGCTCCGAGCTGCGCATCGTCATCAAGCACCTGCCGCTCGATTTTCATCCGCAAGCCTTGCCGGCTGCCGTCGCCGCCCAGGCGGTCACGCTGAGCGCCGGGCCCGAGCGCGGCTTCGAGTACGCGCGCCAGCTGTTCCAACACCGCAGCGAGCTGGAGTTCGGCCTCTACGCCGAGCTGCTCGACACCGTCGGAGCCGATCGCGCGCAGTACAACGAGCTGGTGGGGGATGGCGAGACCGTGCGCCGCGTGGCTTCCGACGTCGTCCTGGCCCGCCGCCACGGCGTCGACGGCACCCCAGCCTTCTTCGTGAATGGGCGCCTGCTGAGTGGCGCGCAGCCCATCGAAGTCTTCATCTCCGCCATCGACGACGAAAAGCAGCGGATGGCCGCCGGCGGCCGCCCGTGGGCCCAGGCCTACGCCGAGCGCGTCAACGAAAACACCCGCAATAGCCTGGCCGAGGCCATCCTGGCGCGCGACCCGCACGACTACCGCGCGCCCGTCGATGGCTCACCGGTCTGGGGCCCCGCCGATGCGCCGCTCACCCTGATCGAGTTCAGCGACTTCGAGTGCCCCTACTGCAAGCGCGCCGAAGCCACCGTCCAGGAACTGAAGAAGGTCTACGCCGGCCAGCTGCGCATCGTCTTCAAACACAAGCCGCTGCCCTTCCACAAGAACGCGCGCCCCGCGGCCCTGCTCGCCGCGCTGGTGCAGCGTGAGAAGGGTGATGCCGAGTTTTGGCGCGTCGCCGCCGAGTTGTTCGAGGCCTCCCCCGCGCTCGATCGCCCGACGTTGCTCGAGCTGGGCAAGCGCCACGGTCTTTCCGAAGAGCTGGTGAACCGCGCGCTGGATGGCCGCGAGGCCAGCCTGCTCGAGCGCTTGAAGAAGGACGAATGGCTGGCCGACGACGTGGACGTCGAGGGCACGCCGCACTTCTTCGTCAACGGAAAGCGACTGAGTGGCGCTCGCCCGCTCGTCCAGTTCCGCGCCCTGCTCGATCACGAGCTGGTCCGTGCCAAGGAACTGCTCGCGGCCGGTACCGCGCCCGCCGCGCTCTACGACGTGCTGCAGCGCGAGGCCGTCTCGCCGGGCGCACCGGAGCGGGTCGAGGCGATTCCGTCGGAGAAGGGGCAAGCCGTTCGCGGGCCTGCCAACGCCCGCTACACCATCCATGTCTGGAGCGACTTCCAGTGCCCCTACTGCCGGCAGGCCGAGCTGGTGCTGCGCGATCTGGATCGCGCACACCCGGGCGAGCTGCGCTACGTCTGGCACGATCTGCCGCTCGACTTCCACGATCACGCCCTGCCCGCCGCGCGAGCGGGACGCGAGGCGCTGGCGCAGAAGGGCAGCGCTGGCTTCTGGAAGATGCACGATCTGCTCTTCGCCCTCGACGGCGAGCGCGTGGCGCTCGAGCCGAGCGATCTGGATGGCTACGCCCGCACCGTCGGCCTCGACCCGGCTCGCTTCGAGCGAGGGCTGGCAGCAGGCACGCACGATCCGGCCATCGAGGCCGACATCGCCGCCGCTACCGCCCTCGGTCTGCGCGGTACCCCGGCGTTCGTGGTGGCTGGTTACCTGGTCAAGGGCGCCCGACCGATCGAGCACTTCGAGCGCATCCTCGAGCTGGCGCGCACCACGCCCGCTGCTCCTGCGACGTCGGGGAGCGCGTCGGGCAAAGCCCCCGCAGCCGCGCCGGGCAAGCCTGCCGCTCCCGCTGCTCCTGCCGCTACGCCGAAGCGCTGAGCGGCACGCCCTCAGGGCTCACGCAGGGCCGAGCGCTTCTCGATCGTGTCGATCGAGAGCGCCAGATCCTGACTCTCGCGCAGGCAGGGATAGCAATCACCCGCAGCCGAGGTGCCGCAGCCGGTCTTCTTCTGGAGGCGCCGCAGCTCGGGCAGCGCTCGGCTGTCGCCCACCAAGGCCGCTTGCTTGACCAAGCGCGCGGCCGCCTCGCAGTCCTTCACCGACATCAGGTCGATGGCCAGTGAGAGTGCCGGCTCGGCCAGTGCCTTGCCATCGTCCGAACGCAGGAACTTGAGGGCCTCACCCTTCACCCCGGCGCTCACTTGGGGCGCCTCGTAGAGGGCGTAGATGACGTTGGCGCCTTCGCTACCCATGGCGCTGCGCAGCAGGCGAAACGCGGCCGCCGAGGCCTCTTTGGACTGCGCGGCCCGATAGAGGGCACCGCCCAGCTCACCGTCCTCGTTCAGCGTGGGATCGAGCGCGAGCGCCACGCGCGATGCGTCGACGGCTTCGGCGTAGCGCCCACCGACGGCCAGCGCATAGGCGTACTTCTTGTGCGCCTGCGCCTCGGTCGGGTACTTCTTGACCAGCTCACCCAAGGCGAGCAGGCCAGCCTTCTCGGCCCCCTCCAGCTCCGCATGGAACTGCCCGTGTTCGGGCAACTCGAGCTCCACCGTGGCCGCGCTGCTGGCCGGAGCGAGCGGCGCGGATTCACTGGCGCGTGACCAAGCGCCCACCGCGAAAATCGAGCCCACCACACCCAGCACGCCTGCGCCGAGGCCCAACAACAGCGTGCGTGCCGAGCGCCGACGGGCCGCCGTCACCCGCGGGGGCACCGGGATTTGCAGCTGGGCGTTCGACTCGCGCGGGCCGGAATCACGCGCCGAAGACTCGCGATTCAGCGAATAGCGGGAACGCTCGCCGCCGCGCGACAACGTCCCTTCGACGAACTCGGCGAACAGCGCCTCCAGCGTCTGACGGGTCTGCAAGGCCGAGGACACGCGCTGAGTCAGATCGGTCTGCATCAGGTCGCGTACGAAGCCTTCGACCCGCGGGGGAACCTTGACCGAAGCTCGATCGGCGATCAGCGGCAGCGGCTTGGTCAGCTGCTGCCCCAGCAGCCCCACCGCCGCGCCAGCATAGGGCCGCACGCCCGCGAGCATCTCGTAGAGAACCACCCCGAGCGCGAACAGATCGGCGCGGCCGTCGACGTCCTGCCCCAACGCCTGCTCGGGCGCCATGTACTCGGGGGTCCCGTACACCATGCCGATCTGCGTGATCGGGCTGCCCTCGGCGCTGCCCTCGGCCGGCACCTTGGCGATACCGAAGTCGAGCACCTTGACCAGATCCCCGGTGCGCTCGTTCTCGACCAAGAGCACGTTGTCGGGCTTCAAATCCCGGTGAACGATGCCGAGCGCATGAGCCGCCTCGAGCGCGCTCGCCATCTGCAGGGCAATGTGCAGCGCGCGCCCGACGGCCATGGGCCCCTCGGCGATCGCCTCGCTGAGTGCGCGCCCCTCGACGTACTCGAGGACCAAGAAGACGCTGCCATCGGGGAGCCGACCGAAATCGGTCCCCGCGGCGACGTTCGGGTGTTCGATGTGAGCCGCTGCGCGGGCCTCGCGCTCGAAGCGCTGGACAATCTCGGGTACCGCCGTGAGCTCGGGGTGGAGCACCTTCAGCGCTACGCGCTTCCGCATGAGTACGTGTTCAGCGAGATACACGCGCCCCATCGCGCCCTCTCCCAGGAGAGAGTCGACGCGATAGCGGTCTGAAAGTACGGTGCCGATCACGGTGTCGGTGCTCAACGCCACCTTCTAGCAGATGGCTGCGCCGCACGCCGAGCCGCGCGCCGCCTTCAGTAGGGATTTTCAGGCGACGCGGGGGCCGGGGCAGGTGCCGGTGCCGGCGGGGGCGGCGTCGATGTGGGTGTTGTGGAGGCGGGCGGAGTCGTGGTTGGCGCGGTCGTCGCGCTCCCCGACGGTTCGCTCGGTGTCGTTGGCTCGACTTTCGGAGCAACTACGGGCTTCGGCTTCTTCACTACGACGGGCGCGACTGGTGCGGCGGTGGTGGCCGTCGGAGCCGGCGTCGTC
>DATIDO010000520.1:0-2699 GCA_035456245.1 Polyangiaceae bacterium | reverse complement strand
CCTCCCAGGTTGCTTCCTCGGCCGACCCCTCCCAGGTTGCTTCCCCGGCCGACCCCTCCCAGGTTGCTTCCTCGAAGCTTTCGTCCCCGTCCCAGGTTGCTTCGCCGCCCCCGTCCCAGCTCGCGCCCCTGACCCACCCCGATCCTGTTTCTCCGGGGCATGACCCCTCCCAGGTTGCTTCCTGGAGCCTTGAGTCGTCCTCGCGCTCCCAGGTTGTGGGTTGGAGAGTTGGGGCTTCGTGGACGTTTGTGCCTCCCCACCCCTCCCAGGTTGCTTCCCAGAACTCTTGCCTGTCCCCGCGCTCCCAGGTTGAGGCTTCGGGCCCCCTGTCCCCGCGCTCCCAGGTTGAGGCTTCGGGCCCCCTGTCCCCGCGCTCCCAGGTTGAGGCTTCGGGCCCTTCGCAGATGGGCCCTTGCCGGCCGGAGGCGTCTGACGCCCAACAGGCGAGCCGTTGGTCGTCCCGCGCTTGGTCGCCCCGCTCTTGGTCGTCCCGCTCTTGGAGTGCGTGGGTCGGGTGGCTGTCGGACGGACGGCTGTCGAACGCGAGGCGGCTACGGCGGCTCCCGTGATTTCGGCGAACTCGCCGGTGATTTCGTCGGGACGCAAAACGGCGTCCGGGAGGACGATTCGGAAGCGGGCGCCGGCCGAGCTCGGCGCGAGTGTCACCGAGCCGCCGTGCTCCTCGACGATGCGCTTGACGATGGCGAGGCCGAGGCCGGTGCCATCGCGCTTGCCCGAAGTGACGAACGACTGGAAGAGCAGAGGGGCAATCTCTTCGGGGACTCCCGGGCCGTCGTCGCTCACCTCGAGGATCAGCGCCCGATCGTTTGCCTGGGCATGGACGCGCACCTCGCCGCCCGCATCGCCCAGGGCTTCGGCCGCGTTGCGAATCAGGTTGGTCAGCGCCCGGGTGATTCGCTCCGAGTCGAAGTGCACGACCAGCTTGCGCTCGGCCGAGATGATCAGCTGAACGCGGCGCCCCGCCAGCTCGCGCTGCAGCTGCTCCTCGAGCTCCGCCAGGAAACGATCGAGCAGAACTCGACGAGCAAACACCTGCGTCTCGCCACGGGCGAACGCCAGCACCTCGCGCTGCATGGCCACCAGCGCCTGAAATTGCTTCAGGATCTCTCCGGCCTGCTGACCACGCGTCGCGCGGTCGTCCGACTCCTCCATCAACTGGACGTAGCCGCTGATCACCGTCAGCGGTGACTTGAGATCGTGGACCACCTGCGACAACAGGCGCCCGATGCTCGACAGCCGCTCCTCACGCTCCCGGGCGCGGTTCGTGTCGAACAAGCGCACGGCCGTCGACACGTTGGCGCTCACCAGGCGCAAGAGACCCAGATCCTCGGCCGTGAACGGACCGCCCCGCTTGTCGAGCAAACCCAGGGCGCCGATGGGGTGCTCGTCGCCATCCAGCGGCTCGCCGATCAGCGAGCGCACCGACTGGACGCCCGTGAGCGAAGTATCGGGCTCGACGCGGTCCACCTGAACGGGAGCGCCACCCAGCAAAACGGCCGAGAGCGCGCTGTCACGCAGCTCGACGGCGCTGGTACGAAAGATCCCGGCTTCCTCCCGCGTTGCGCCCGCATCGCGAAACGACCGAGACAGCTGGTACTGCATGGCCCGCTGCGCCCCGGGCTGGGTCAGCACCAGAGCAGCCCCCTCGGCGTCACAGGCTCGGGCCAAGCGGGCCAGCACCGCTCGCGCCAGCTCGTCGTGCGATTGCGCGTGGGCCGTCGAGCGCTCCAACTCGAAGAGAAGCTCCAGATCGCGCACGCGGCGTGTCAGCTGAAATTGGGCCTGTTGAAGCTGCTGATTCTTGCGGATCAGCGTGACGAGCAGACGAGAGTTGTCGATGGCAATGGCCGCCTGCTTGGCGAGGACCGACAGGATCTCTTCGTCGTCCTCGGAGAACTCGAGCGCGGTGCGCTTGTTCACCGCCAACAGCACGCCAATGGTTCGGCTGAGGTTGTTCTTGAGCGGGGCGAGCAACGCCGAACGAGTCACGAGCCCACGTGCCTCGTCCCACTCCCCACCTCCACCACCCTCGGCCACCACACGCAGCCCGCGACCGGTCCGAGCCACCTGGCCCAGCCAGCCGTCCCCCAGAGGAATTCGCAGCGGCTCTTCGTCGGCCCTGCCGACCCGACTCACCAGCTCACGACGTCCCTCGTCCAACAGGAACAGGAGCGACCCTTCGGCCTCGACCAGCTCGGTCAACTTGCCGAGCACCAGCTCGAGCAGCTCGTCGAGTTCGAGCGACGCACCCAACGCGCCCGCGACCTCGCGCAGCGCGCCCGCCACGCGCGCCTCGCGGCGCAAAAAGCGAGACTCGAGCGCCGCACTCCCCTCCCCTGCGTCGTGATTCCGCTTGCTCGCCACCAGCTGCATCACATCACGAGGCCAGCGAGGCGGTCCACCCTTCGCTGAGGCCCCGACTCCAGGGCAGCTCCCTCCGATCCCTCTCACCCCGTTCCGCAGCCAGCCAGGCTGTGACATGCTGCCGAGCACGGCCGAAAGCTCCTTGGAGCGGTGGCCCTCACTGCGCTAGCTATTGGAGCGCAGCACTCGGCTGAGCTAGGCAAACACATGGCCCTGAAGCAACTCCAACTCCACGTACGAGGTCGCGTCCAAGGGGTCTATTTTCGTGCCTCGACGCAGCGCGAGGCGCGTCGCTTGGGCCTGTGTGGCTGGGT
>DATIDO010000519.1:0-5982 GCA_035456245.1 Polyangiaceae bacterium | reverse complement strand
TTCTGTCCGTCCGCACCCTGCAGCAGGACCGTGCCTACGAGGTTTCGATCCAGCGCATGGACGAGCAGCTCCGGCAGGTTCGTTTGCTGCAACGTCCCGCGAGCGAGAAGGGTCGGTGAAGAAGCCAACGGCAAGAGCTTACGGACTTTCCTCCAAATTGCCCGCGGGAGGACGATGTAGGTTTGCGCATAGTCAGATGGAAAGTTTCCGTGGCAAGCATGTGTGGCGCTCTGTTACTTTCGAGCCATGAGGCGCGCCCGGGTCCTACTGGTGGATGACGAACCCACCATCCTGACCACGCTGCGCAAGGCGTTGACGCTGGAAGGTCACGACGTGGAGGTCGCCGGCGGTGCGCGCCTCGCCATCGAGAAGGCGCGAAAGGACAGCTTCGACGCGGCCGTCCTCGACGTGAATTTGCCCGATGGAAACGGCGTCGAGCTGCTGGCCGAGCTTCGCGCCCTCGATCCGGATCTGTGTTGTTTGATGATGAGTGGTCAGGCCACCATCGACACGGCCGTCCGCGCGACCCAGCTCGGCGCGCGGGATTTCCTGGAGAAGCCTGTCTCGACGGATCGGCTGCTGCTCTCGCTCGAGAACGGCCTCTCGCTGCGGCGGGCCGAGCACGAGGCAGCCGAGCTGCGGGAACAAGCGGGGGTGGTGTCGGAGCTGCACGGCCAGTCACCCACCATGGTGCGACTGCGTGAGCTGGTCGCACGCGCGGCGCGCTCGCCCGCGAGTGTGCTGGTCACCGGCGAGCGCGGCACCGGCAAGGAGCTCGTCGCCCGCGCCATCCATGACGCTTCGCCGCGCCGTCAGGGTCCGCTCGAGAAGCTGAACTGTGCGGCAGTCCCCGAGAACCTGATCGAGAGCGAACTCTTCGGCCACGAGGTGGGAGCCTTCAGCGGCGCGACCAAGCGACGCATCGGCAAATTCGAGCGCGCGCAGCGCGGCACGCTGTTCCTCGACGAGGTCGGCGACATGCCGACCGCCATGCAAGCCAAGCTGCTGCGCGTCTTGCAAGAACAAGAACTCGAGCGCGTGGGTGGCAGCGAGTCGATCCGCCTGGACGTCCGCGTCGTCGCGGCCACGAACAAAGACCTGCGCGCCGCCTGTCGCGAGGGCACCTTTCGCGCCGACCTGCTCGACCGTCTGGACGTGGTGCCGATCGCGCTCCCTCCATTGCGACAGCATCCCGAGGACATCGCCGAGCTCGCCCAGCGCTTCCTGGCCTGGGCCAGCAAGCGCAACGATCGCCCTGGCATCCGCCTGGCCCCGGACGCCGAGCTCGCACTCGGTCGCTACTCGTTCCCCGGCAACGTTCGCGAGCTGCGCAACCTGGTCGAGCGCCTGGTGATCCTCACCCTGGACGACACGATCCACGCCAGCGATGTCGGCGCTTGCCTGTCGGGCGCGACGAGCGAGCGAACCCGTGACCCCCTCTACGAACCCGGCGTGCCCTTCCGGGTACTTGCCGAACAATCCGAACGGCGCATCCTCGAGGAGGCGTTGGCGGCCCATGGCGGCCAGATGGCCGCGACGGCTCGGGCGCTCGGATTGGAGCGCAGCCACTTGTACAAGAAGGCGAAAGCCTTGGGACTTCGCGGCGCCGAGGGCAACGGCATGGAAGCGAACGGCGAGGACGAGGCCTGAGCGTGAAGGTGCCGAGTGGCATTTCCATGCGTCGGGGCCGGTGATAGCTTGGCAGCCATGAGCCAAGCTGCGACGCAGCTGAAGGTCGCCGGGCAGGTGTACCGGGTGGTGACGAGCGCGCCGACGGACGAGCTCGAGCGCCTGGCTGCGCGCGTCGAAGACGCCCTCGCTCAGGTCACCGCGCCGGGCCGCCAAGCTCCGCCGCAGGCCTTCGTGCTCGCCGCACTCACGCTGGCTCACGACCTGGAAGAGGAGCGAGCCCGTTACCGCGCGCTGGAAGCGCGCCACCGCGCGTTCGTCGAGAACGTCCTCGGGCGGGTCGAGAACGCACTCGGTGGTGAGCTGCAGCGCGGTGAGCTGCAACGTGACGAGCTGCAGCGTGACGGCCTGCAGCGTGACAGCCTGGCGCACGACGAGCCGGCGCTGGCCGAAGCTCGCTCGCGGTCCGCCGCTCGGCAGCGACGCGAGTCTCGCTGAGCCAGCCATGCGGACTCTCGTTCGCTCTGCGCTGCTCGCTGTCTCTGGACTCGTCATCGTGCCAGCAGCGCACGCCGAGCCGCTACCTCCCGTACCGGTCGAGCGTCTCCTGCCGCGCGCCGCTCCTTCCCCACAGTGGGACGTCGGGCTGCTGGCGGGCGTATGTGGCTTCGGCCGCGAGCAGCTCTGGCAGAGCACCTACTTTTGTGGCGACGCCGTGGCCGATTTGACCTGGTTCCGTCGGCGCGAGCGGGAGAGTGGACTCGGCCTGTTCGCCAACGTGGGCACCATGGGCTTCGTGGACGGCCGCTATGGGCTCGGCGTCGTTGGCCTCACCTCACTCGGCGAACTCTTCACCGGCCAGCTCGAGCTCGGCGGCCTGGGCGTGAGCGACGGCTCGGGGCTGTCACCCGGGCTACTCGGCCGCTTGGGCTTCGGTCTGCGCTCGCTCAATCAGCGAGGCCACTACGGCCACAGCCATCAGCTGGCGCTCGGCGTCACCCACGTTCCAGGGGACGATCCCCGAGCCGGCACGACTCTGACCATCCAGCTACGGGTCGATGCCTTCTGGTTGGCCATGCCGTTCGGACGACTCTGAGTCGCGAAACGTCAGGGTGCGTTGAAGCAGTTGCCGCCCGCGCACTCGCGGCAGGAGTAGGAGAGGCACTGGTCGTCCTCGGGCGGGGTGTCCGGCGGATCCACACAGTCGCCGGTCTCGTCGATGCCGACTGCGTAGCTGCCCCGCGCGACGACGTTGACGGGGAACTGGAACACGCCGGTCTCCAATTCGGTTCCGGCCAGCGTCTCGCCGAAGACGCGCACACTGGAGATGACGCGCTGATTGGTGCGCACGTTCGCCGAGCCCGGGACGATGGTGGCCCAAACGATCCCGTAGCCGGGATCTTCCGAGTCGCTGGGCGACACCGTACCTGCCGCCACCGACTGGTAGGCGGTGATGACGGTCGCCAGATCGTTGCTCAGCACCTCGACCTCGATACCCTTGACCACGAAGCGGCTGGTTTCGGGCTTCAGCGTGTCCTGATCACCGAGCGGCGTCAGCTGATTGGCAACCAGCAGCGGCACCATGTAGCTGCCCCGCGCGGGGTCGTAGACACCCTCCGAGATGGCGGGCTCGTCCGGCGACGCGGTGACGTCGTTGCAGGGGCGCATGACCTGATGGATGTAGACCGAAGACCGGTTCTCGACGCAGCCACCCACCGACGCTCCCGCGGTGAGGAGCAGGGCAAACGGAACGGCTAGCGGGGAAAACTTCCTGAGGCGCTTCATCTGGATCCTGAGCGCCTCACGAGCCTCTACGGCTTCATCTGCGAACCAGGGATCCGCAGACTGCTCGACGCTTCCCGAAAGAGTACCCGGCGCGGCGCCGAGCGACCAAGTTTTCCAAGTCTCGCTGCCCGCTCGGTCCCACAATCGGCGCCGGCCGCGCCGTTTTCCGTCCAAGCACTTACTGAACCCACGGCCCGCCCCGAGCCCGCCGGGCCAACCGCCCAACTGGGTCAGCTGCCTACCGACAGGCTCCGGCTCGACCGCATCAGCCCGCCAGATCGGGCGTCCAGCGCATCAAATCATCGAGCGGCAGCTGGCGCGTCGTGACGTCTCCCAGCTCGCGCGCGAACACGAAGCGCACCGCGTTGCCCGAGCGCTTCTTGTCGTGACCGATCAGTCGCGTGGCATCGCGCAGCTCGTCACGACCGAGGCGCTTCGGGAGCCCCAAGCGCTCCAAAAGTCCCAACGTCCGCGCCGTGAGCGCGGCTGGCGTCTCACCCAGCTGCTCGCCCAGGCGCAGCGCCGCCACCAGTCCCAAGCTCACGGCCTCGCCGTGGGTGAGTGCGCTGTAACCGCCGCTCGACTCGAGCGCGTGCCCAATCGTGTGACCCAGGTTGAGCGTGGCTCGCAAGCCGCTCTCTCGCTCGTCCAGGCTGACGACCCGCGCCTTCACCCGCACCGAGCGCTCCACCAGCTGCGTGATCACTTCCGGATCGCGGCGCGCGACGGCGTCGGCCCGCTCCTCGAGCAGGGTGAATAGCCCCGGATCGCCAACCAGCGCGGTCTTCACCACCTCGCTCAGCGCCCCCGTGAACGCACGATCGGTCTCCGTCTCCAAGGTGCGCACGTCGCAAATGACGCCGCTCGGCTGCCAGAAGGCACCCACGGCATTCTTGGCCGTACGGAAGTCGACAGCGGTCTTGCCGCCGACCGACGCGTCCACCATCGACAGCAACGTCGTCGGCAAACCGACCCAGCGGACACCGCGAACCCAAGTGGCCGCGGCAAAGCCCGTCATGTCGGTCACCACCCCGCCGCCCAGGCCCACGAACGTGGCGTTGCGATCGAGGTTGTGTTCGTACGCCACCTCGAAGATGCGCTCGAGGCCGGCCAGGTTCTTGTGCTCTTCGCCCGGCTCGAGAACGATTTCGGCGCTGGGGCCACTCTGCTCGCGCTGAGCGCGGCGCACGGCCGCGCCGTGCAGGACACCCACGTTCTCGTCGGTCACGAGCAGCGTGCCGGAGCTCCGACCGAGGAGGCGAGGGAGGTGCCGCTCGGTCAGATCGCTGCCGATGTCGACGGTGTACGACGCGAGCCCGGCCGCCACGGGAACGGGATCACGGCGCACGATGTCGACGACGTCGCTGGCGATGTCTTCCAGCGTGCGACCGTCGGTGGCGACCCGGCCGTGGCACTCCGCGTAGGCCGCGGCGCGCTGCTCGAGCAGAAAGCGGACGCGCTCGTCGGGATCACCGCCCGAGAGCAGGGGCCGCGCCGCGCCAGAGCCCTCCTGGCGCAAAGCACGCCGCACGATCTCGTCGGGTGATGCGGTGAGGGTGACCACCACGCAACGAAAGAGCAGCTCGACACGGCGCGAGCGATCCAACAGAGAACCACCGCCCAAGCTCACGACCAGCGGGTAGCCGCCATCGGCGCGCAACAAGTCATCGAGCTGCTCGGCTTCGAGTGCCCGAAAGCCAGCCTCACCTCGCTCCGCAAACAGGCTCGCGATCGAGGTGCCAGCGACGCGCTCGATGAGAGCATCGAGATCGACGAATTGAGCCGAGAGCCGCTCGGCCACCAAGCGGCCCACGGTGCTCTTGCCGGTCGCCATGAAGCCATTGAGCAGTAGGGGGCGCACCATGGGCCGGTTTTACAGCACAATTTGCGCATGGCTACGGCCCTTTCGGCCAAAATGCGTGCCCCGAGCGCACCTGGCTCGTCCTCCGGCGGCGCCCGGGTTGCCGGCCCCGTCCGATCCGAGTCGGGCCGCCCACAGCCAACTTGCCGAACCGCCCATCTCGGTTATGAGAACGCCACCATGGAGCTGCGTTTCGACAAGTACGAAGGCATTGGAAATGACTTCCTGGTCGTCGAAGCAGCCGATCCGGCGACGCTCGGCTCCGAGCAGGCCGTGCGCCTCTGCGATCGACATTTCGGCGTGGGCGGGGACGGTGTTCTCCTGGTCGTGCCCAGCTCGGTGGCCGGCGCGCGAGCCCGCATGATCGTGCTGAACGCCGACGGTTCGCGGCCCGAGATGTGCGGCAACGGCCTGCGCTGCGTGGCGCTCCACCTCGTCCGTGCGGCAGGCGAGACGCAGGCGGAGTTCGACGTCGAGACGGACGCGGGTCTCCGTCACTGTTCAGTGCGGTTGGACGGGCCCTCGGGGTGGATCACCACGGGCCTGGGCCAAGCGGTGCCGGGCGGTCCGTGGAGCGCCGACTGGTCGCAGCAGCGCGTCGATTTCCATCGGGTCTCGATGGGGAATCCGCACACCATCACCTTCCGAGAGCCGGTCACGAGCGAGCAGCTGGACGATCTGGGGCCCCTCGTTTCGAGCTGCTTCCC
>DATIDO010000518.1:0-6452 GCA_035456245.1 Polyangiaceae bacterium | reverse complement strand
TGTACTCGGAGAAGCCCGGGATATGGAGGCTACCGAGCACCTTCGGTTCGCGGGGATTCGACAAGTCCACCGTGACCAATGGATCGGTCTGCCTGTAGGTGACGACGTAGCCGCGGTCACCGAGGAAGCGGGTCGCGTAGATCGTCTCACCCAATTCGCCGAATGGCTCCGTCTGCCCAATGACTCGAAGATCCGTGCCGTCGCGAGTCAGTGTGTAGACGCGGTTTTCGGTCTCGACGGTCCAGTCGTCGCCTTCGACGACGCGGTCGTGCGTGGTCGACACCCGGATCACGTCGTCCTTCTCGTCGAGGGAGAATTGGTTGTGGGGGTAGCCGGGCACGAAGCCACTCGCCAAGTAGTTGGTCGTGTCGGGCTCCAAGGCGAACGTATGTAGCGCTGTGCGTGTCTCGTCGGTGCGGCCGAGATCCCAGCGATGGTCCGCCTGGCCGACCACCAGCGTGTCGTCGCTCGAGTAGACGATGTCGGCCCCACCCACGATGGTCACGACGCTCGGCGCCGGAGTCTCGATATCGAAGGTGGCGACCTGGACGGCGCCCACGTAGGAGAGATCGGTGTCGGGCAAGTAGAAGTTGGTGCAGTCGATGGGCTCCCGCTGCCACTCGCCATCCCGCCGAACGAAGCGACCCGGCAACCAGTCGAGCTCGTCGGTGTCGGCGATGGCTTGGCGCGCGTCGGCTACCCACTGGTTGATGGCCACGGCGATCTGGGCGCGTGAGCGCGAGTGCCCGTAGGTGTCGTAGGCCAGCGACGCGTTGGCCGAATTGGTCAGCCCGTAGCCGGAGAGCCAGTTCGTTCGAGTGATGACACGAACGTCGCGCCCGTAGCGCCGTGAGGAGGCGTAGTTGCCCTGGAGCAGGAACTCGTCCTGGACGACGGGCTGATCGCCGGTGACGTCGAAGATGCTGATCTGGGTGAAGTCCTCGTACGCGCAGTCGTAGCATTCGGGGTAGATGCCGCCGTTGGGACTGGGGCCCCCCTGCAAATCACGAACGACCTCGGGCGGCAGTTCGGCGGGATCGGGGGTCGAGAAGACGATCGCCCGCCCGCCCTCGACGAACAACTCGATGGGCTGGCCCGGCAGCTCGATCGAGCCGAGCTTTTCCGTCTCTGCTGCTGGCCAGCTGTCGAAGAGAAAGAACTCCTGGCCGTGCAGGAGGTAGATGCGTTCCCCATCGGTCTTCACGATGTCGGCCTCGTCGACGCCGTCCGTCTGGGTGTTCGTCCTGCTGTAGACTCCCGGCGCGTCACCACTCTGAGGAACGAGACCACTGTTGGGGAAGTCGCGCTCCAGGCCGCCATCGTCGCCGGAGTCCGCCCAGCTGCCCATCAGGTCGAACCGGCCGGTCAGATGCATACCGTCGAGGCCCAGATAGCTTTCACGCAGTGCCGCGGCATTGAACTCGAGCCGTTCCAGCGCATCGGCGCGTATGCCCGCGAGCAGATCTTCACACGTATCGACGTGCTGAAGGGCCGCGCTCTTCTCCTCGAAGACCGGCACCGCCTCCTTGACCTCGCAGCCCCAGAGCGCCGCGGCCGCCAAGGCGAGGCCCCCCAATTGCCAGCGCGCTAGCCGAATCGAGCCATTCGCACGGGACACAGCAAAGATGGTTCTTCTCATGAAGCTCTCCCCAAGTTCCTCGAACGGATGAAAGCATGCGCCGTGCCACAATTTTGCGGCCCACATCGTGGGGAATTTCAGCCGAATTGCGACGTATCAGTCACCCTTCGCTGCCCACCCCTCTGGCAACGCGATCCTACCTTCGCGCTCGGCGCGTCGGTGCAGCCACGCTCATGGTCGAGGCGCTCTGCTATTCAGCGCCGCACCCCAGCGCCGGAGGCGCTCAACCACCCCAGCGCCGGAGGCGCCCAGCCACCAGCGCCGCAGGCGCTCAACCGCCCAGCACCAGAGGTGCTTCAGCTATCAGCGCCGGAGGAGCTCAACTGCCCAGCACCAGAGGTGCTTCAGGTACCCAGCACGTCGGCGATGGTGTAGCGACCGGGTGCGTGGCCGACCGTGAAGCGAGCGGCGCTCAAAGCACCCCTGGCAAACAGATCGCGGTTGGTGGCGCGATGTGTCAGCTCCAGCCGTTCGCTGTCACCGAGCAGGTGGACCGTGTGGTCACCGATCACGTCGCCGCCGCGCACTCCGAAGATGCCGAGTTCCTCCGGCTTGCGCGCGCCGACGTTGCCGTCACGTCCACGCACCTGAGAAAGCTCCGCGCGGACCTCCTGAGCAGCGTCGGCCAAACGGACCGCCGTTCCACTAGGGGAATCGATCTTCTTGCGGTGGTGGACCTCGACGATCTCGACGTCGAACTCCATTCCGAGCCTGCGCATGGCGTGCTGCACGACCTCGGCCAGCACCTGCACGCCGCGGCTCATGTTGGGGGCCCAGATCACCGGCACCTTCTTGGCAGCGCGCTCCAGCGCGGCCAGACCCCGCTCATCGAGGTTCGTGGTGCCCGAGACGATGGCCACCCCTTGCCGCTCGCACAGGGCGAACAGTTCGGGGACCGCGCTCGCGGTCGAGAAGTCGATCACCACGTCGGCTCCCAGCAGGCCGGCGCCGATGTCCGAGGTGACCTCGACGCCCACGACTCCGATTTGAGCGACCTCGCCCACGTCGCGGCCGATGGCCGGATCATCGCGATTGGCGATGGCTCCGACGATCTGCACGTCGGCGGCCTCGTGGGCGAGGCGGGTGACCGCCTGACCCATGCGGCCCGAAGCACCGAAGATGGCGAGCTTCATGGTCACCGGCTCTCCAGGGCTGCCACGGCGGCCAGGACGTGAGCGCGGGTCTCCGGGCTGGCCGGAACCATCGGCGGACGCAGCGAGTCGTTCATCCAGCCGCGTGCCGCGCAGGCCGTCTTGACCGGTTGAGGGTTCGGCTCGACGAACATCGCGCCGTGGACGTCGAGCAAGCGCAGGTGCTCGCGGCGTGCCGTGGCGAAGTCGCCCTTCTCGGCAGCATCCACGACGCGAACGACCTCGCGCGGCAGGAGATTCGAGGTGACGCTAACGACGCCCCGAACACCCACGCTCATCATCGGCACGACCAGCCCGTCGTCGCCGCACATGACGGAAGCCCGATCACCGATGCGAGCGATCAGCTCCTGGCAGTAGGAGAGTCCACCGGTCGCGTCCTTCACGGCCACGACGTTCGGCACCTTCTCCAGGATACGCAGCGTGGTCTCCACGCTCATGGTCACCGCCGTACGACCGGGGATGTTGTAGAGCATGATGGGCACGTCGACTGCCTCGGCGATCAGCTCGATGTGGCGGATCAGCCCCTGCTGCGACGGCTTGTTGTAGTAGGGCGACACGATCATGAGCATGTCGGCGCCGGCCTTGACCGCGCCCTTGCACAACTCGATCGTGTCCCAAGTATCGTTGTTGCAGGTGCCAGCGACGAC
The DNA here is from genome assembly GCA_035456245.1 of Polyangiaceae bacterium. GTDB lineage: Bacteria > Myxococcota_A > Polyangia > Polyangiales > Polyangiaceae > NIC37A-2. The sequence goes on along the minus strand of DATIDO010000518.1, from coordinate 3,015 downwards.
CGGCACGCGGCCGCCGGCCACTCGCTTGGCGGTGGCAATCAGCTCCTGCATCTCACTCGCTAGCAGCGTCGGCGTTTCGCCGGTCGTGCCGCAGGCCACCAGGCCCGCGACGCCGCCGTCCACCTGACGGGCGCAGTGGGCCTCGAAGGCTGCCAGGTCGAGCTTTCGTGCGTCCTCCGAGTAAGGAGTGACGAGCGCCGTGAAGACGCCCCGGACACGGTCGGTCGACGGGTGAGAAGCCATGGTGCGGGGGGTGTGCCAAGAGGCCCGGGCGTTGGCAAGGGCGGCCGTTACAGAAAAGTCGCAGCCAATTTCAGCGCCGCGGCGGCTTCCGGGCCGCTCGCGACCTTCTCGTGGGCCACGATCAGCCGGGTCAGGTTCGGCAGCTCGGCCAGCCGCAGTAGGTCGGCGCGGAGGGCGCCCCGGTCCTTCACCAGCAGCATGCGTGAAAGCCGGGAGACGCGCGGCCCGGGGGCGGACCCCATCGCGGTGGTGAACAGCCAGCCCAGCACGTCCTTCTTCCTGTCCATGTTCATGACCACGTCGTTCAGCACGACGGTCGTGCCGTCTGCCGAGTGGACGAGCAGGATCCCTTCGGCGTTGGCCACACCGGCGAGGGGTTCGAGCTGGACCTCCGGGAGGCTGGCGAACTCGTCGTAGACCAGGTCGACCGGGAGCCTCTCCTCGACGGCCTTGCGCGCACCGCGGGGTGCGACCACCACGAGGTCGGGGTAGCGCGCCTTGTAGGCGGGAGCGTCCATGCGGTGGATGGCACTGGGGACGACCAGGAAGGCGGGCGTCCCGAACCGTTCGAGCTCGAGTTGGTGCGCCTCGTCCAGAGCGATGGCGTTGTGGATGACGAGCCGGCCATCCCCGAGCCGAGCGACGGTCATGCAGCGCTTGAGGGACATGCGCGGAATGTCACCCGACACCCAGCGAAGGTTGTCGGCGAGGGGGAGCAGGGGACCGTGACCCAGGACCTGCCAGCTCGGTGCGGCGTCGGACATGGGGCGAACTGTAGGGTGGCTCGAGAGGGCTCGGCCATCCGGACGCTCGGCGCGCCCGATTCATTGCCGTTTCTCTCCTATTTCACCGCTGACGGACGCGCCCGATCCGTGGTTTCATCCGGGGGAGAACGCGGCGTACCGCGGAAAGGAAAGCAGCGATGGCCAAGGGACAGGTAAAGCAGGGCAAAGACAACAAGCCGAAGCTCAGCGTGAAAGAGAAGAAGGAAAAGAAGAAGGCGAAGGAAGGCGCCAAGGCCTGAGTCGCTGCGCGGGGCTCGGGCACGACTCTTCGACCGGGCCCCGCGAATTTTTCGTTCCTGCTGTCGGGAGCGAGCGCCGCAAGCGCAGAAAAGCAGCGTAGAAAGCGCTGCCGTGCTAGGGCGCGGCCCATGCGGATCTTGCTTCTGGGTGTGAGCGCCCTGTTCGTTGCCACGGCGGGGATGGTCGGATGTGGCGCGAGCGATCTGACCGGTGACAACGGCAGCGGCGGCACGGCCAATGACGCCGGCGACGGAGCGGACGACGCCGCGAGCGGCGGCGGTCTCGGTACGGGCGGCACCCCGATCGACGTGGGCCCCGGTAGCTACGCGCTGCCGCCGCCCGAGCAGTGCAAGAACCAGTACTGGGTTGCAGGCTGCGAGGAGGGCAAGGCCGACAGCGCTTGCGGTGGCGTGTGCACGTCGGCCAACGCTTGCCAGAACGAAGGCAAGCCGGGCGAGCCTGGCTTCGTTTGCCCGCGCTTCATGCTGTTCGCCGACGAGATGACGCAGGCCAGCACCGACGACTCGACGCGCTACGGCTGGGGAGCGGACTCACCCTTCGAGTACGCCGTGGTCGGCCACGACACCGACACCGAGGCCGGCAGCGTCGACGACGCGGGAAAGAGTCCGTGCTGCCAGTGCTACCAGCTGGTCCCGGTCCTCCCGGAGAATCAGGTGCGAGATCAGCAGTCGCAGGCTTCGGCCGTTCCGCTGCCCAAGCCGCTGATCGTCCAGGCGTTCAACACGGGCGCCACGACCAAGACCTTCGACATCTTCATGGGCGCGGGTGGCCTCGGCGCCTTCAACGCTTGCGCCCCCGGCGGCAGCGGAATCGACTCGCAGTACACGGCCTACCCGAGCGCCGGGCAGCCGAGCGACGGCGGGGTGAAGGCCGTGGGCAACTGGGCCAGCGGAAGCGCCTGCAAGGATCAGAACAACTTGGTCACCGCGGCCACGGTCGATTCGGCTGGTTGCCAGAGCTTCATCGCGGGGGCGTGCAACGAGATCACCTCGGCCACCCCGGCGATCACCGACGCGACCCGTCGCTCCTGCATCGAGGGCAACCGCTCGGCCTCGCTCTACCACCAGAACTGGACCGTCTACGCCAAGCGCATCGCCTGCCCGCAGGCGCTCACCGAGGTCACCGGCTGCAAGTTGGTCGAGGATCTCCCTGCTGCCGATCCGAACGTGACCACGCCCGCGCAGGCCGCCGCCGATCCGAGCTTCAAGGCGGGCTACTCGACCACGACCATGCAGGACTGCTGCAAGCCGTCGTGCTCCTGGCAAGACAAGGTGACGGGCACCGAGGGCAACCACGTCGCCGACGGTCTCTACAATTCGTTCTACACCTGCAGCAAGGACGGCACGCCGCTCACCGAGCCGGAGTGAGCTGCGGAGTGAGCCGCCGGAGTGAGCGGGGCCCTCGGCGAAAGCAGGGCGTCCACGGCGTAGACGACCGTGGTGGCGCAGCCGAGTTGCAGGGGTCCCCTTTCCGAACTGCATGGGTGCACCAGTCGGATCGAGTGGTGCCCGCCTGCCCGCCTGGTCATCCGGCCCTCGGACAGCGAGGATTTGCCGACGATTTCGAAGGATCCACCGCTGAGACGTGGGGCTCCCCCCTCCCACCCTCGCGTCCCGCCGCGTGACGATCGGAACGCTTCGCCGCACGGCTCGACTCCGGTCGGTGGACCAACAGGCAAATGAGGCTGCACCGCGAGGGGCTGCAGCGGCACCCCTCGAGAGCGGAG
>DATIDO010000517.1:0-12282 GCA_035456245.1 Polyangiaceae bacterium | reverse complement strand
GTAGTTCAGCGAGCCGTCGTTTTCGAAGATCTGATCCAGTAGCGTGTTCTCGAACTGGAGCACCGACGCGCTCGCGGGGCGGGCGCCGGTCTTGCCTTGGAACCCGCCGGTCATCTCGTCCCAGGTTGCGTCGAGTGTGGTTGCGAACTGGCTGGGAGGGCTGGCTGTCGTGCAGGCGGCGGCTCCGCCTGTCCCTGCACCGCCGGTTCCACCACCGCCGGTCGCGCTGCCTCCACTTCCCCCGACGGAGGCGCCTCCGGTCCCCGCGCCCTCGCCGCCCGTGCCCGCCCCTCCGCTCGCGCCCCCGCCAGTGCTCGAAGCACCCCCCGTGCCGCTTCCCGGTCCGGACGAGCCCCCGCTCGCCGGCCCATCGTCGCTTGCCTCGTCCGCCGCACCGTCGGCGTCGGCACCATCCAAATTGCCGTCCAAGTCGTCACTCGAACAGGCCGTCGCGCCGATCCACAGTCCTGCGAGCGAGCCGAGGTGACGCATGCCGTGAATCGAGCCGAGTCGGAGCCTTGGTGCCATGCCGGCTTTCGTCGTTCAGAGGGGCGTCAGCCATGCGATTTTCGTCCAGCACGGAACATTCGCTACAAGTGGCTCGATGACCCAGGTCCCTCGTCCCAACATCTCGCTCTCGGGGCGCGTGGAGCCGCGGCTCGCTGGAGTGACGTGCCTCTTGGTTGGCCTGCTGGCCTGCAAAGGTGGCGCCGAGGGCCAGGCGGCTTCGACTGAGCCCAACCGCCGTCCGGCCGCAGCTCCATCGAGCACCGTCGCATCGAGCACCGCAGCTCCATCGAGCACCGCAGCTCCTTCCGCCCCCGCAGCGGGCGACGCTCTCGCTCCGACGCCTGAACAGCGCCTCGCTTTGGAGCTCTTGGCTGCTGTCTGTGCGCCGGGTGTGCGCGCCGACGCAGCGGGCCGCATCGAGGTCCTCGGTTGTGGCGAGGGCGCGGTGGGCGCAGCGGTGCGCCGCGTGGACGAGCCGAGTCCACGGCTGCGCGGCGTGTTCGCTGGGAAGTTTCTGGGTTCGTCGGATGAGCAGAACCTGCTGTGGCTCCACGAGGGCGCGCGCGATCAGCTCATCGTGCTGGAGCGCGCGGGCGGCGCGTGGCGCAACGTGGTGCAACGCGGAGGCGCGGAGCTGGAGGCCTGCCGGGTTTCGTCGGCCGGGCGCACGTTGTTGATCTGCTCCAGCTTTCGGGCGGCCATGGGCGGAGGCAGCAGCGAGCTGACGGCGTTCGACTTCGCGGCCGAGCGCCCCGAGGGTCTGCTGACCATTGGCTCGGCACTCGAACCGTGGGCCGTGATCTGCCCGGGCGCGGGTGGGCTCGGGCCGAGCCCTTCCTACACGCTCGGCGATTGGTCGGTCGACGAGCGGACGGGCGCGCTCGACGTCGAGCTGCGGCGCGAAGGCTGGACGGCAGAAGAGCTCGCCCGGCTCGAGAAGACGCCGGCCTTTCGCCACGATTGCGAGCTAGCGCTCGGTTCGCTCGGCGCCGAACCCCGCGCGCTACCGAAGACGGTGCAGAAGCTCAGCTGGTCCCGGCAGGGCGAGACCTTCGTACCCGACGAGACGACGCGCGGCGTGCAGCGCGAGCTGGCCCGGCAATGGGACCGCAGCGCGCGCAACCTGGAGGCGCAGCAGCAGCCCTGAAGGCTCAGGTCGAGAGTTCGACGCCGAGCCGCTCCGCGAGCACCGAGACGGCCAGCTCGTGATCTTCGCGCCCGCTCAAACCCGAGACGGTGAGGGTCCCCAGTACGCCGCTGGCCCCACGCATCCGCAGCGGAAAGCATCCGCCAGCGGCCACGTAGTCGGCGATGGGGCAGCCGCGACTCTCGAGGGTGGCCCCTCGCTTCTCCATCTCGGTCAGCACGGCGTAGGAGCTCTTCTGGTAGCGGAGCACGACGTTCTTCTTGCGGCGGATCCACTCGGCGTTGTCGGGACTGGCGCCTTCCATCGAGACGTAGGCCCAGGTGATGCCGGCGAACGAAACGTCGAAGGCGATGGCCAAGCCTTGCGCGAGCGCCCTCTCACGTAGCGAGCTAGCCAGATCCCAAGCCAGAGTGGCATCGAAGTGCGAGAGCTGGAGCCGCGCCTCTTCGAGGCTCAGGCGACGGAGCAGACTGTCGTGATCGGACATGGGCCCCTTTTACCTCGCTCGCGCGGGAGCGCGAAATGAAGAACCGCTCGCGCGGGAGCGCGAAGTGACATGTTCGTCGGACACCGCCATTGAAGAGGCGAGACGCTTCACCTAGCCTTCGACGCGAATGCTCTTTGCTCCGCAGGTGCTCGAGAGGGGTCGCGTCTCGCGGACGTCGGCGTTGTGCGCAACGGTCCTGCTCGCTTTCGCCACGGAAGGTTGCGCGAGCTCGCAGGTCGAGCGGCCTGCCGCAAAGACTGCCCCCAAGACTGGCGCGACCACGCAGGTCGCGTCATCGGCGCCGACCGACGCTCGGCTCGAAGCGAGCCCGAAGGCCGAGGCGCCACTCAGCTGCCATTCGTTCGCGACCGCCGAGGAGCTCTGCGCGGCCTGGGGTCGGGCGAGCGGGTTGGCCCAAGGTCTGCCGCAGTTCGAGTGCGGCTACAGCAAGGAAACGCTCGGGGTGAACCTGGTCCTGCACCACCTCTCGTTCAGCGATCCGTGCGAAGACGAGGAGGCAACCGCCGGGGCGTGCCGTTCAGCGGTGACTCAGACGGACGACCTCTTCGCAGTCGAGCGCGGCGGACATTTCTGGCCGGTCCTGTACACCCGCGACTACTACGAGGGGAACGGTCCCGTGCTGACCGCGTCGGTCGATGTCGAGAGCCTGGGGAAGGAAGACTTCACGGTCCGGCTCGCTCAGACGTCGCACGACGGACATCACGAGGCCGCGTCCAACAACCTGGAAGGCTCGACCTCGATCAGCTTTCTGCGGGCCACCGACTTCGGCCCCGTCCTGCTCGCTGCAGCCGAGATCGGCTCCATCTGGCACGGCTACGAGAGCGTGGCCGATTGCTCGGGCGACGATTGCTACGAGTACGTCGAGCGCGACGGGAGCAGCGAGTTGCGCCGCGTGGCTCCCGATGCCTTCGAGATCACGAACCCGAGAGCCGAGCCGCCGGAGCCGCCGGAGCGGCTCGAACTGAATGGCACGGCGCTCCTGTGCGATGCCGCCGTTTGGGCCAAGCCCGAGAACTTTCGCTGATCCGAGCCGTCACTCCGTGGGGAAAGGATAGTCGGCGAAGATCTGGTCGACGGCCGAGGTGACCCGCGCGTCGACGTCGTCGCAGCCGAGAACACCCGTCGCCACGCCACCGAAGACGATCTGGCTGGTACTCGAGTCGGCCAGGGCGACCACCAGCGTACCGGTCGAATACTCGACGGGGATGGGCTGCAGCCAGGCGCAGGAGTCCCAGTACACGTACCAGCCCCACCAGTACCAACCAGGCACGCACTCCCAGTAGACGCCGTTCTGCTCTTTGGTGTTGGCGGCGCTGCCGATCCAGAGATCCGGTTCCTCGACAGCGGGATCCACCTGGGTGAGCCCGCCGGCGGTGAGCTGCTTGGCAGCCTCGGCGTTGGCCTTCTCGATGTTCAGGGCGACGTCGTCGGGGATGTCGCGGCCGGCATCTCCACCCGCTCCGCCAGCTCCGCCGGCCCCTGCGCCGATCTCCTGGATGGCGAAGGTCGAGTAGAGGTCGAAGTCGACCCCCGGCGTGGCCCTCGTGACGATGCTCGTTTGGCAGGTGTCGTCGCTCGAACACCCCGTGGCCCCCAGCGCGAAGGCAACGCCGACAACCACGACACCCAGCAGTCGAGTTCTCATGCACGCACGGTACCGGCGGAAGGGGCGGGCCGCGAACCCGCACGGTGGAGCCTCACTTTCCCGGTCGATCAGGAGCCTTTCAGCTCGGCGAGGCCAGCTGGAAGAACGCTACGTTCGGGTGGGGTCGGCTCAGCGTGGCGCGATGGCGTGCAGCCAACCACTCGAAGGTTTCCCAGCGGTAGAAGCAGACGTGACTCAGCTCACGAGGATAGTGCCACGTGGCGAAGTCGCGCTCGGGGCCGAGTACCTCCGTCATCACCGCGAGGAGTCCACCCGGGCGCACGAGCGAGAACATGCGCTCGAACTCGCGGCCCGGCTCGAAGAAATGTTCGGCGACCTCGGTGCAGGTGACGAAGTCGTATTCGTCGTTCAACACCGCGCGGTCGGGAGCGAAGAAGGGATCGTAGATGCGAACCGTGTGGCCCAGCTCTTCGAGCATCACGCTCAAGGTGGGCGCTGGGCCCGAGCCGAGATCGAGCCCCGTCGAACCAGGCGCGAGCCGCTCGACGAGCGGCCCGGCGAGGCGACCGAGGAAGCGGCGGTAGCCCGGATCGGCTGGATCGTTGCGGTGCAGGGCGTACTCGGCCCGCTCCTCCGCCTCACTGATCCGCAACGCTGGCTCGAGGTGAACGAGACGACAGTGAGCGCAGTCGACGTAGCGCCGTGAGTGCGCGGACAGCTGCCGACCGAGCGAGCCAGCGCAGAGCGGGCAGGGCATGTGGATCGAGCCAGCCAACGCGGGCCTACTTGGAGATCGGCAGGTGCCCGGTGCCCGACAGCGACTGGAAGAAGTCGTTGCCCTTGTCGTCGACGACGATGAAGGCGGGGAAGTCGACCACCTCGATCTTCCAGACGGCCTCCATACCCAGCTCGGGGAACTCCAAGACCTCGACCTTCTTGATGCAGTCTTGCGCCAGGCGAGCGGCGGGGCCACCGATCGAGCCCAGGTAGAAGCCGCCGTGCTTCTTGCAGGCAGCCGTGACGGCCGGCGAGCGGTTGCCCTTGGCCAGCATGACCATCGAGCCTCCGGCAGCCTGGAACTGGTCGACGTAGGCGTCCATGCGGCCGGCGGTGGTGGGGCCGAACGAGCCGGAAGCCATGCCGGTCGGCGTCTTGGCGGGGCCGGCGTAGTAGACGGCGTGGTTCTTCAAGTACTCGGGCATGGGCGCACCCGCGTCCAGCGCGTCCTTGATCTTGGCGTGCGCGATGTCGCGGGCCACGATCAACGTACCAGTTAGCGAGAGGCGAGTCTTGATCGGGTAGCGCGACAGCTCGGCGCGGATCTCGCTCATCGGCCGGTTCAGATCGACGTTGACCACGGCGCCACCCAGGTGCTCGTCGACCGTCTCGGGCAGGAAGTGAGCGGGATCCGTCTCCAGCTGCTCGAGGAAGACGCCGTCTTTCGTGATCTTGCCGACGGCCTGGCGATCGGCCGAGCAAGAGACGGCGATGGCGACGGGGCAGGAGGCACCGTGACGCGGCAAGCGAATGACGCGCACGTCGTGGCAGAAATACTTGCCGCCGAACTGGGCGCCGATGCCGAGCCTTTGCGTGATCTGGTGGACCTGAGCCTCGAGCTCGAGATCGCGGAAGCCGTGGCCCAAGGTGCTGCCCTTCGACGGCAGGCTGTCCAGGTAGCGCGCCGAGGCGTATTTGGCCGTCTTGAGCGCGAACTCGGCGCTGGTGCCGCCGACCACGATGGCCAAGTGGTAGGGAGGACAGGCAGCGGTACCCAGGCTCTTGATCTTCTCTTCGAGAAACGAGAGCAGCCGCGTCGGGTTCAAGAGCGCCTTGGTCTCTTGGTAGAGGTAGCTCTTGTTGGCCGAGCCGCCGCCCTTGGCCATGAACAGGAACTTGTAGGCGTCGCCCTCGGTCGCGTAGAGCTCGATCTGGGCCGGGAGGTTGGTCTTGGTGTTGACCTCCTCGTACATGTCGAGCGGAGCCAGCTGCGAGTAACGCAGGTTGGTCGTGCGGTAGGTATCGAACACGCCGCGCGACAAGGCGGCCTCGTCATCGGCGCCGGTGAACACGCGATCGCCCTTCTTGCCCATGATGATGGCGGTGCCGGTGTCTTGGCACATGGGCAGGATGCGGCCCGAGGCGATGTTGGCGTTCTTCAGCAGATCGAGGGCGACGAACTTGTCGTTGTCGCTGGCCTCGGGGTCGTCGAGGATCTTGCGCAGCTGGGCCAAGTGGCCGGGACGCAGCAGATGAGCGATGTCGGTCATCGCCTGGCGGGCCAGCAGGGTCAGTGCTTCGGGCTCGACCTTCAGGAAGGTCTGGCCCCCCGCCGAGAAGGTCGAGACGTGGTCCGACGTCAGCTTGCGGAAGGGCGTGTCGTCGTGTCCCAAGGGAAGAATGGGCGAAAACTGGAACTCGGGTTCGCTGGCCATGGCAGGCGTGTTTAGCTCTCCCACCGGGAGCGGCAAGAGCGTGAACCAAACCAGCCATCTCCTGTTTGCCTCCTGCGCGCCTGGGCTCGAACCGCTGCTCCAGGCCGAGCTCGTCGAGCTGGGGCTGGGCGGCGAGTTACGCGAAGGGGGAGTCGAGGTTCGCACCACGACGGATGGCCTCTATCGAATCGTTCGCGGTAGTGCGCTGGCCGAGGGCGTGCGGGTTCGGTTGAAGGCCTTCGTCGCGCGCGACTTCGAGACGCTGAAGGTGGGCGCGGCCAAGCTGCCGTGGCGTGCCTATCTGCGAGCAGGTCAGCGCGCCAGCGTTCGTGCGGTCTGTCACCGCTCGCGCCTGTGGCATTCGGGCGCCGTCGAGCAGCGGGTTGCCGAGGTGTTGCGCGAGCGCGCGGGCGTGGAGGTGGTCGACGCACGCGGTGAGCCGGAGCCTGGCGCCGAGTCGGAGACGGTGGACGAGGAGGCGCTCCTCGTGCACGTCCGCATCAGTGGGGACGCGGTGCAAATCAGCGTCGATGCAGCAGGGCGGCTGCACCGCCGAGGTTACCGCAGCCACGTGGAACGGGCCTCGTTGCGCGAGACCTTGGCTGCTGCGCTGGTTCGTGTCGCGGTCGAAACGGCGACCGCCCCACCGCGTGCGATTTGGGATCCGTTCTGCGGGGCCGGGACCGTGGCCTTCGAGGCGGCTCGCTACTTCGCCGGCGTCGCACCGGGAGTCGAGCGGGCGGCTCCGCTCGAGCGCTGGCCGACGCACGACGCGGTGGCTTGGGAGCGGGCGGCCGAGCAGCTCGGCGTCCAGCTCGGCGCGCGCCGCCCGGCGATCCCCCCGCTCGTCATCGGCAGTGATCACGCGGGCCGCGCCATCGATGCTGCGACTCACAACGCGCAAGCAGCCGGGGCCGCGGTCGAGCTGCGTCTCGGCGATTTCGCTGCCGAGGCGGCGAGGGTGCCCGAAGGCGCTTGGATTGTCTCCAACCCACCTTATGGCGAGCGCTTGGACAACGAGTGGCTGCCGGGCTTCCTACGCCTGCTCGACTCGCGGCGGGACTTGCGCCCGGTGGTGTTGCTGCTCGGCGGCGAGGCCAAGCGACAGCTTCCCGGGCGGTTCCGTTCGGCGCTCGTCACCAAAAACGGCGGCCTGGACGTCGGCGTGCGTGTGCTGCGCTGAGGTCCAGGATCCACCGCCGAGGGAACGGCTCAGGGGTTGGCGTAGAAGCTGACGTTCGAGATGGTCAGCGTGTGGCCGGCCGTGTGATCGGTCGTCGTCCAGATCAGGCTCATGACCTGCTTGTCGTTGAACGGCGCGGCGACGCCCCAGCCAGCAGCCTGCAGGGACGAGAACGGGACGCGCACGTTCGTCCCGGTCGCGGCGACCGAGGCCGAGGGGTGGGCGTAGCAGTTGCCTGCGCTGGCATTCGCAGCCGAGCAGCTGCCCGAAGGATCGGAATCGGAGACGGCGACCTTCAGGATGAGCGGCGTAGCGGTGCCCGAGACGTCGAACTCCACGCCGTCGAAGGCGCTCACGTCGAGGCAGGTGCGACCACTGGCTGCCCAGGGAGTCAGCACCGCTGCGAGATAGGGATCGTTGCTGCCGGCGATGGTGATGGCGACCGGGCCAGCCGCACCGCTGCTGTTGTCGTCGCTCTTGCCGGCGCCCGTCTGCTTCTCCCAGGTGAGCACGGTGGGCGTGGCCGTGGCGACGGTCGTGCCCTGCTGGCAAGCGATGGCCGAACTGGAGCCGCCGGTTCCGGCCGCACCGCCGGTTGCCGGAGCACCACCGGTCGAGGCAGCGCCGCCGGTCGCGGGAGCACCGCCCGTGGCGGCAACGCCACCCGTGGCAGCAACGCCACCCGTCGCGGGTGCGCCGCCGGTAGCCAGGGCGCCGCCGGTGGCCAAGGCGCCGCCGGTGGCCAGGGCGCCTCCCGTGGCGAATGCGCCGCCGGTAGCCGAACCGCCGCTGCCGAGGTCACCATCGACGCCGTCCGCGTCGAGACCGGTGTCGTCGGTAGAGGTGGCCGTGGCACAGCCAATGAGACAGGAGGCGATGAGCCAAAGGGGAGTAACGAGTGAGCGGCGCTGCATGACCGAACGACCCTACGGGGACGTGTGGGTCGTTGTGGGGCCATTTCTCCTCGCAGCCGGTGGCGATGGATGCGCATTTCCCGACGTTTCTGACGTGTTTCCCTTGTGGCGAACGGCCATGAGGTGATGAAATCGTTCGGAGAATGCGCATCCAGGCTGCCACCGTCGATGACTCCGAAGCGATCGAGCGATTGCTCGATCGCGTCTACGTGGCGGCCGGCTTCACCGATCCAGAGGTAGCGAAAGAAATCTTTCGAGGTGAAGCGGTGCTCGCCCGAGGCAACGTACTCGTCGCACGGGAGGATCAGGTGTTGGCGGGAATGGTGGTGGTGGTCGCCCACGACTCACCGGCGCGGCGGATGGCCGAGTCGGGCGACGTCGAGATGCATCTGCTCGCGGTGGCCCCGGAGTTTCGTCGCGTCGGGCTGGGCGGCGAGCTGGTGGTGGCTTCGCTCGATTTCGCGCGGGCCCGGGGCGCCGGACGCATGGTGCTGTGGACGCAGCCGCTCATGAGCGCGGCGCATCGGCTCTACGAGCGGCACGGCTTCGAGAGATCCCCGACGCGGGACTTCAATAGTCAGGGCCGTGAGTTCTTGGTGTTCGAGCGTCGCCTCTGACCGGGCCTCGCTCAGTTGGCCTGCTCAGTTGGCCTGGCCCCGTAGCCAGCGCTCGAGGTCGGCGGCGTCGGAGCGAGCTGGGGGGTGAGGGCCGTCCGTGAGGCGGCGTCGCAGGGCCTGGTGGGCCTCGGCATGCTTGCGCAGTCGTGCCGTGTCGCTGCGGTCCGCGGGGTTCTTGCGTTGCAGTGCCCCCCGCAGCGTGTCCTCGATCAGCTGGAGCTGAGCCGAGAGGTACTCGAGCACTCGTTCGCGGCAGACGGGTGAAGCCTCGGCCACGACCGCGAGGACCGGCGTGATGGAGAGATCGAGAGTGCCGGTCGCGGGAACGGCGCGTGCGTTCGGTCCATCGAAGCCGAGCCAGGCGGCGACGCGCTGGCCCCAGTGGTGCCGCTCCTGCTCCAGTGACCGCTGCCTGCGATCCAGCGCGTCGAGTGACGCGGGATCGACGACGGCGGCGCGCTCGACGAACAGCGGAAGCCCGACACGCGGCAGCGGCGAGATGCAGTCTGCTCCCCAACGGCGCGCATCGGCCTCCCGTTCCGAGAGCGCGAAGCGCTGCAACCGCGCGGGCCAGAGCGCTTCGAGCGGGACGGAGCCACACACGGCGGGTTTGCCCTCGTCGTGCAGCTGGCAGCGGCCATCGGCACCGCGAGCTGGGCAGGCGGCCAGGGACGCGTACGAAAATCCCTGAGTGAACAGGTACAGCCACTCCGAATGGCCGGCGACGGCTCCGATGGGCAGGTGGATGCGCCGCGAGAGTTCGTCGTGCGCGCGAACGTCGTCCTCGTCCAAGACGGCCGCGCGGCCCAAGCGCTGTCCCGCCGCCAGGCGCGGGACGCGCCGCGCGCCCAGTTCGCCGAGCAGGCGGTGCTGGTGTCGCATCAGCTCCGGGAGCGCGGCCTGCGGCGCGGAGTCGCAGCATTGGCCACACGCGTGGCAGCCGTGGAACCAGCGCTGGTGCTCTTCGGCCTGCATGTCCCTCACCAAGGGCGGCGCACCGAGTCTTCGAAGTGGCGCAGGATGAAGTCTTTCACTGCGGGCGAGCGATAGGCGGAAATGAGGTTCGTGAGCCAGGGAGCGGCTCTCTCACGGTCGGCTCGTCGTACCGTGAGGATTTGCGGGAAGTGCGAAAAGCCGTCTTCCATCACGCGGGCGTGGCGCGCGGGAGCGAGCCCGGCGCGCGTTGCCGACGAGTAGTCGAGCCCCACCAGATCGAAGCGGTCCAGGGCGGTCGCGAGCTCGTTGGGCGGCAGCGGCTGCAAGACGAGGTGGAGTGGGTTCTTTTGCACGTCGGCGAGAGTGACCTGGGCGCCTCGCTCTTCGGGCAAGACGAGCCAGCCCTGGTGGAAGAGAACCAATAGTGCGCGCGCCAATGCCTCGGGCTGCTGGGGCAGGGCGATCGTGAGGCCTTCGCGGGGTACTTGGTGGACGGACACGCGCCGCGAATAGAATCCGAAGGGGAGGGTCAGCGTGGTACCGGCGTCGGCCAGTGCCGGCGAGCCAGACGACTGGAGCGCAACTGCGTTCTCGAAGCTACCCGCGTCGAGCGTTCCCGACTCCAGGTCGGCGCGCAGTCGCTGGGGATCGGAGTAGCGGACCACTCGGAGAGCGAGCCGTGGGTTCCGCGCCGCGACGAAGTCGAGCACCTCGGCCTCGGGCCCGCCGAGCACGCCGATCGACGTGCCCGAATGCGGCGCGCCGGGAGCGGACGTAGCTGGAGCGGTCGTAGCGGGAGGAGTGGCAGCGGGAGCGGACTCACCTGCAGAAGCGTGACGCAGCGGGAAGGGGGCGTGTCCGGGCCACCAACCGAGCAAGCGTACCGCGGCAAAGAGCGTGAACGCGGCGAGCAGGAGGGACAGCACACGCTGGCTGCGCGCGCCCAGCAGCGGTGGCGCCGATTCGTGGGGTGTGTTCATGAGAAAGGGCACGAGCGGAGGGAGAAAATAGGAGGGATCACCCGAAGGCGATCCCTCCTCAGCACTCACCAGAAGCTGCGCGGACGCACGGGAACGCGTACGCCGTACTTGGCGACGTAGGCCTTCCACTCGTCGACCAGCCCGGCGAGGCGCTGCGGGTACACCGCCGACAGATCCTTCGTCTCGGCGCGGTCGTTCTGCACGTCGAACAACTCCCAGTGGCCGTCGACCGGACCCCACGGTGGCTCGGTCCAGCGAGCGCGCCACCTGCCGTCGGCGCTCAGGATGAAGGCACGACCGTAAGTCTCACCGCCGAACGAACTCGTGTGAGTCGGGCCGGGGTTCTCCTCTTGGACGGCCGAAAGGAACGAGACGCCGGTGACCGGGTACACGTAGCGCCCGTCGTAGACGACCTTGTCGGCGTTCTTGTCCACGCCGTCCTCGATGAGCGGAGGCGCGGGTTCGCTCGGCGGGGTGGCCCCGGCCAGCTCCAAGAAGGTCGCCGTGTCGTCGGTGATGTGCGTGAAGTGGTGAATGGCCGGGAGTGACTCCGTCTGACCCGGCAGGTGCACGATGGCCGGAGCCGTCAAGCCGCCCTGGCCCTGGAAGCCCTTGAGCTGGCTGAGTGGGGTGTTGCTCACCTCGGCCCAACGGATGCCGTACTTGATGCTCTGCGAGCTGTCCTTGCCCAGGCTCGAGAACACGGGCTCGGCCGCGTTCAGCTCGTCGCGGACGATCGGATCCTGGGTCGGGGTGATCGGGTAACCGTCGGCGCCCGAGTCGGAGTGGAAGACGATGAACGTGTACTCGTACTCGCCAATGTCCTTCAGGTGCTGGATCAACCGACCGACGCTGTAGTCGAGGTGATCGACCATGGCGGCGTAAAGCTCCATGTAGCGAGCCTGCGACTTCTTCTCGAGCTCGGTCAGCGTCTCCCAGTTCTTGACCCAGTTGCCCGGACCGTAGTCCACGCCACCTTCGGCCGCCGAGCGGAGCGGGGTCGAGTAGACGGCCGCTGCGGTGCCGTTGTTGGCCGACGGCGTGACGCGGTTCGGCCACTCCTCGAAGCCGGGCGTCGGTGTGAGCGACTGCGGCAGGATGCCGCGGTCCTTCAGGCGACGGATGCGCTCGGCAATGATCGGATCGTAGCCCTTGTCGTACTTGCCCTTGTACTTGTCGAGCCAGGCGTCGGGCACCTGGAGCGGCCAGTGCGGCGACGTGTAGGCCGCGTAAGCGAAGAAGGGCTTGTCCGGGGCCGAACCGAGCCCGTCGTCGATGAAGCCGATCAGCTTGTCGGTGTAGAAGTCGGTCGAGTAGGCGCCCTCGGCGGGGTGCCCGGCCGAGTCGACGCCCGAGTAGTTGCCGTCGAGCACGTAGGTGCGCGAGGCAGCAGTCTCGTGGGTGAAGTGGTTGTTCGCGGCGCCGCCCAACAGGGCGAAGCTGCGATCG
>DATIDO010000516.1:0-7528 GCA_035456245.1 Polyangiaceae bacterium | reverse complement strand
CGGTCCCTGGCGTCCGACGCATCTGCTGATTGGACCGCGAAGCGACGGGAAGACTCCGAACGGAGCGGACACGAGCCACCCGGCAATCGTCGTGGACGAGAACCCCCACTGCTCGAGCGCCGATCAGACGGCTGGCACCTGCGCGGTGCACTCGGGCTACGGCACCATGTCTGGTGTGCTCTCCACGCTCGACACGTTCCGGGAGGCCAACGGCGTCTCTCGCTCGTCGACTTGGTACGCCGATCTGGCGACGAAGTTGGGTGGCGGCTTGGCCGGCGGTCAGCGCGGCACGGGCGATGATACCGATCTGACCATGAACCACGAGCTGGGCCACGCCTGGGGCTTTCCGCATTGGGACACGGCGCACACGGACTACCCGTACGAGGGCGTGCAGCGCAATCGCGGTGGATTCGGTGATCGTTGGGCGCTCGATCAGAACACCGGCCTGTTGCTGAGCCCACAGTGCAACGGCCTGGAGCGGCAGAGCCCGATGCAGCGAGCCGGGAGCTGCGTGCCCGATGGCTCTTGGTTCGATCCCTACTCCGACTACGAGTCGGCGCGCCTACTGCGCATGACGCTGGGCGCAGCGGAGCCCGTGTCCGGGATCGTTGCCTACGCAGGTGGAACGGCGGGTGGCGCGACGCGTGCTTTCGTACTGCCCGGCGAGGGCGGGAGGCTCCTCCAGGTGTGGAGCGCCGAGGGGCCGGGCTTCGGCTTCCACGAATACGACGAAATGACCAACGCCTTCGTCGCGTACGAAGCGACCGAGTGGAACCGCATCTCGGCGTCCGAAGTGCCCGTCACCATGTTCTCTGGAGCGGTGATCCGCGGCGGCGACGCCTTCTTCGAAGAACCGACCGAGTACGTCGGCAACGTTCTGGAGAAGCTCGATCCCACGGACGCGGGGGACTACGCCGTGCTCTGGGATCGCCGCTCGAGCGAGTTCTATTGGGCCAAGGACCTCCATCTGCGCTTCACGTCGGAGGACGGCACCGTCTTCTACCGCATCTACGGCGGCGAGGCGGTGCTGAGGGCGGACGGCGACCACGCGCGTTTCGCTTTCAACCTGCCGCGCGAGCTCGGTGACCGGATCGTCAAGTGCGAGGTGCTCACGCGTCCACTCGGCCACTACGCGGCCGAATCACGACTCGACGAGTCGGTGACTCCGGACAATTTCTATTCCCAGGCCGTGGTCCTGGCGACCTGGGAGAGGTGAGATTCGCTTCACTTTTCGTCGATGGGGGCCGCGACTCGCGGCTCCCGGCATGCGGGAATACGCTCGGCTCCGGAGGAGAGGGAACATGGCGTACGTCGATTTTTTCATGCTGCCGCTGCCCGAGGGCAACGAGTCCGAGTACCTGAAGCAGGCCCAGGTGTTCCTCGACGTGATGAAGGGGTTCGGGCTCCTACGTTACTGCGAGGCCCTGTCGGACGACGTTCCACACGGGCAGATCACCGACTACTACCGAGCCGTCGCGGCCCGAGACAACGAAAAGGTCGTTTGTGCGTTTGCCGTCTGGCCCGACAAGAAGACGCGTGATCATGCCTGGAGCGAAGGGATGAAGGACCCGCGAATGGCCGAGGCGGACGGGCACAAGCGGTTGTTCGACGGCAAGCGTATGGTCTACGGCGGTTTCGCCCCGCTCTTCGACTACCAGCTCTGAGCCGTTCTCACGCGCTTGTCCTCACGCGGCGGCCATCTTGCGCTCGAGACGAGCGCGAGATGGGGAGCGTGTCTGGGCCCCCTGGGCAGGCATGCAGAACTGCGCCATCGACGGTCACGCGGGGCGAGGAACAAGCGGGAGAGCGCCTTCCGCGAAGGCAATCCGATCGGTACGCCCTTCCCGCTTGGCTCGTGCGGCCGCAGTCGAGGTGACGAGCAGAGGCAGGGTCAACCCTGCCGCAAAGATCAAGTGTCGCGAGGACATCTGAGGCTGGCTAGCGTAGTTCGTTGGAAAGTGCGAGAGGTCACCGCGACCGGCCAGTTCGGTTGATTCCATCAGGCGATCCGGGTCCAATGGAGCGCGCTTAACAATGATCGTGAAGGGTTTGGAGCCAGGCGCCATCCTGGTCGACAAGTATCGAGTCGATCGAGTCTTGGGTGCGGGTGGCATGGGCGTCGTCTTGGCGGCGCACCACTTGCACTTGGACCAACCCGTCGCCATCAAGACGCTGCTGCCTGAGATGCTCGTCAACGAGGAGGCGGTCGAGCGCTTCGTGCGCGAGGCTCGCGCAGCCGTCCGCATCAAGAGCGAACACGTCGCTCGAGTGAGCGACGTCGGACGTCTCGAGTCGGGCGCGCCCTACATGGTCATGGAGTACCTGGAGGGTCAGGACCTCGCCCAGCGTCTGGCCGAGGGTGGTCCGCTCGAGGTCGAGCAAGCCGTCGAGTTCGTCCTGCAAGCCTGTGAGGCGCTCGCGGAGGCGCACGCCATGGGCATCGTGCATCGCGACTTGAAGCCGGCCAACCTCTTCTGCGTGCGCCGAGCGGATGGTTTGCTCTCCGTGAAGCTCCTGGATTTCGGGATCTCCAAGGCGGCCAATGCCCCGGGGGAACTGGGCATGACCAAGACGACCGCCGTCATGGGCTCGCCCTACTACATGTCGCCCGAGCAGATGCTGTCGGCCAAGAACGCCGACGTTCAGAGTGACATCTGGTCGCTCGGCGCCGTCCTCTTCGAACTGCTGACGGGCTATGTCCCTTTCGCAGCCGACACACTTCCGGAGCTGGTTTTGCGCGTCAGCAGCTCGCCGGCCCCCAACCTGGCCGATCTGCGGACCAACGTACCGCTGGGCCTGCGTGACATCGTTTCCTGCTGTTTGGAGAGGGATCGCTCGCGGCGCTACGCGAACGTAGCCGAGCTGGCCAAGGCGTTGACTCCCTTCGGGCATTCGGAGCGAGCTCGCAATTCGTCCGATCGCATCTCGCGTGTGATCGAGGCGGCGGGTCTCGCTTCGTCGCGTCCGAGCCACATCGCTCTCGACCAAACTCAGACTCACGGGACTCCGCCTTCCGCTCCGATCCCGGGCGGGCAGCGCGGTGCCTCGGCCACGGTCGGCACCTTCGGGCAGACGGCAGGACCGACGCTTTCGTCCGCTCGACGGAGTGGGCGAGGCGCCCGGCTCGCCTTCGGCCTCGGCGGCGCTGTCCTCCTACTCGGAGGAGCGCTCTGGTACTTGCTCGGTCAACGCACCGAGCCGGCCGGGGGCCTCGCGCCCGTGGCGGCGACGCCAGCGCCCTTGCCAGCGCCCTTGCCGGCTCAGTTGAGCGGAGCGCCAGCCACGGTCGCCACCCCTGCAGCCGGTACAGCCACAGGCTCTGCTGCCGCCGCAACCGAGACGCCGTCTGCAGCAGCAGCGGCCGCAGCCACCGGATCCGCGACGACCGCGCCCCAGAGCGACACGACGCCAGCGGGCCCGGCGCCGCAGCCGGTCCAGCCCGCGCGAGCCAAGGCCCCCGTGGTGGTTCGCTCATCGGCGACCGCAGCACGCGCGCCCGTTTCAGCACCCGCAGCACCGTCTTCACCGGCAGCCGCACCCACCACCTCGACATCGCCGGCGCCCGCCACTACTTCGTCGGCGCTGGGGGGTCGTCTTTGAAACGTATCATCGTCGTCGGAATTCCGAGCGTCGCTTTTCTGCTCGGCATTTCCAGTTCTGCACATGCCCAGGACGCCTCCGAGCGGACTGCAGCGATCGAGGCCTTCGACGCCGGCCAAGCCTTGGTTGCCGAGGGGCAGCTGACGCGCGCGTGCCCGCGCTTCGCGGAGAGCCAACGGCTCGACCCGCAACTCGGGACGCTGCTTCACCTCGCGGACTGCTACGAGCGAAATGGCCAGTTGGCTTCGGCCTGGCTCGGCTTCCGCGAGGCAGGTGAGTTGGCACAGCAGAAGGGTGATCCCAGGCAATCGGTCGCGATCGAACGTGCTTCGGCGCTGCGTCCGCGCTTGACTCAGCTGCGCATCGAGCTGCCTACCGAGCTTCCGGCCGGCACGACCGTGAAGCGAAACGGCACTGCGCTGAAGGAGTCGCAGTGGGGTCTGGCCGTTGCGCTCGACCCTGCCACCTACGAGGTCGAGGTGGCAGCATCCGGCTACGAAACGTTCGTGGGTCGCATCGAGGTCCGAGGCGAGGGCGAGACGCTCACGTTCACGGTGCCACTGCTCGTGGCATCGGGCAGCAGTGCAGCGAAGGGCGGTGCGACGGATGGTGCGTCATCCAGCCAGGCCGCGGCCCAGGAGGGCACCAGCGTCTGGGAGGCGAAATGGCCAGCCCTGGTGGCTGCCGGCGTGGGAGTAGCCGGCGGAGTCGTCTGGACGGTCTTCGGGATTCAGGCGCTCGATGCCAAGGCGCGCGCCGATCAAGGCTGTGATCTCGTCGGTGAGACGTACACGTGCCGAGATTCCGACTCGCAACAGGCGAGCGAAGACGCGGCGGCGGCAGGAGACATCGCTACCATCGGCATGATCGCGACCGGTGTCGGCCTTGCCACGGCTGGTGTGCTCTGGTTCACCTTGCCCGATTCGGCACCGACCACCAACGATCGAGCTTCGAGCGGAATCCGGGGCCGAACCGTGACCGCCAGTGAGCTTTCATTCGGCGTGCGCCCGTTCGGCGCCGAGCTGCGGGGAACCTTTTGATGCGTCTGGTTTGGAGTGGTCTTTCGACTGTGCTCTTCGGTTGCAACGCGATCCTGGGCATAGCGCCCGGCGAACGGGACAACAGCGAAACGAGTACGGGCGGCGCAGTCGGTCTGGGCGGCGCTGCGACTGGGGGCGAGCCGGGGACCGGCACCGGCGGCCAGGTCGATGATGGTGGCTTGGGGGGCTGTGCCGACGCCGAGGACGTCAGCAGCTTCGCCACCAACGACTACCTGGAAAGCGGGAGCTGGAAGGGTCACCTCTCCACCTTCTCCGTGCACGCCTCTCCCGATTGTTCTCTCCAGGATGCCTCGTGTTTCAGTTGCGGGCGCGTCTGCGTCTCCGGGACCTTGGCGCCAGAGAGCGGGGCGATGGTCGTCCTGAACTTCAACCTGAATCAGGAGAAGGATGGGCCCGCCCAGCCGTGGTCGAGCGGCTCGACGACGGGCCTGCTGGTCAGCCTGCGCAGCGCGGTCACCGCGACCCACCGACTCGAGATCGACGTCGACGATACGCACTACTGCGCGCTGCTCCCGAACAACGTGACCGATCGGAAAATCCCCTGGTCCCAGTTCACGCAGTCTTGTTGGTCCCAATCGGCGCCGGGGCCAGCGCCAGCCAGTCCCTTCGACGCGTCGCAGGCGCGACTACTGGTCTTCTCGACCTCGAGCGTCGTCAACGTCGAGTACGACAGCTGTCTTCTCGACCTCGAGCCCTACACGGACTGAGCCAGCGAGCATGCGCCGGTGGGCAGCCGACTACTTGCTGCCCACTCGTCGGAGCGCCGCGTCGATGGCCGACTCCGAGAAGCCAACCAAGAGCGTGCCACCCACGTCGATGACGGGGATACCGGCGCCGCCGAGTCCAGCCGCCTGGAGCTTGGCGCGCATCTCGATGGCGGCGGACGGATCTTCCTCGATGTCCTTCTTCACCACGCGGGCGCCCGCCTTCTTCAGGTAGGCCTCGGCCATGTGGCACGGCTTGCACCAGTCGGCGCCGTAGATGGTCACGTCGACGCTGGCGGCGGTCGCGCCATCGGCGGGTGCGGGAGCAGGAGCTGGGCGGGCCTGTTCGACGCGGGCCTTTCTCTGCTCCAGCCCGCGCTTTTCCCAAGCGGCGCGCAGCTCGGTCTTCACCGTGTAACGCCCGTTCGCGCCCGGGTGGGTCAAATCGGCGAGCCATACCCGGTCTGGAGAAGGAGCGCTCGACTTCTCGAAAATCACGCGGACGGCGGCACGTTGGGCGGGCGGAACGTCGGCGACCTTGCCCTGGGTGTGGAAGTCGCCTTGGTCATCCACCCAGACCAAGAGCAGGCCGGGCGTACCGTCGCGGAGCTCCGGCGCTTCCACGTTCGAGGCAGCAGCCGTCTCGCTCGACTCGTTGGTCGAGCCGTCGTTCTCCGCCTTGCAGGCGCTCTGGAGAGTCGCACTCAGGAGCACCAAGAAGGCGAGTGCCTTCGCTCGCATCGGTCGCGTGCTCGAGCGGCTCACGGATGGGGCTCGGGGGCCTCACGCTTGGCGCGGCCGACCAGGCGCAGTGCGAGACTGCGGATGGACTCGATCAGGCCGATCATCACGTAGAAGGAGAGCAGCCAGACCAGCACGAATTGGGGGCGCAGGCGCTGCCAGACGAAGGCGCTGGAGGCGATCACGAACAAGACGAGCAGGATGCTCGCCGTATTGAGGCGCAGGTCTTTGAACGAGCGGAACCGCACGTTGGAGACCATGAGCAGGCCGATACCGATGGTCAGGACCAGCAGCGCGATGGTGTAGCGGGGATCGCTGAGCCGATCGTCCATGGCCTGGTTGGCGACCACCAGGGAGATCAGCACACCCGATGCCGGGGGCGAGGGGAGGCCGACGATGTACTTACCGGGCTTGGTCGGTGCGCCGCTGTCACCCGAGCTCAGGACGTTGAAGCGAGCCAAGCGAATGGCCGCGCAAGCAACGAAGGCGAACGAGGCAAGCAGACCGAAGAGCTGCTGGCGATGGCCCACCCACTGGTAGACGAGCAGAGCGGGCGCGACGCCGAAGGAGATCACGTCGGCCAACGAGTCCATTTGCAGACCGAAGGCGCTCTGCGTCTTGGTGAGGCGGGCGACCCGGCCATCCATCAAGTCGAAGAACATCGAGAAGATCAGCAGGACGGCGGCCCCGTAGAACTCGTTGGGACCCGCTCCCGGAGAGGCCATGAGCCGGATGGCGTTGAAGCCGCAGAACACGGCAGCCAAGGTGATGGCGTTGGGCAGGATGAAGAGGGTCTTCCCCAGATCGAGCCGACGCGGACGCCGCTTGGCCCGCTGTGGGCGCGCCGAGGAGAAAGGGCGTCGCGCCATGGGGCGCTGGGACGCTCGGGACGGCTCGGGCGCGCTCGTGGTCCCGCTCACCTGCTGACCCTCGTTCTGCACCGCGCGAACGTAGGCGCGGCCATCGTCATCGTCAATTTTGGCCCCCCAGTCGCGCTGCCCGTAGGATCGGCGGAGCATGAGTCGGGCTCGAATCGTCCCGGGAGGCAGGGTTTTCCTGTATATCCCTGTAATGCTTGCACTTTCTTTGGGGTGCGCGGCTGCGCCCGCGCCTGCGCCCAAGGCGCCGGCCCCTTCGAACGAAGAGCTGAGCCGCCTGCGCGCCGAGAACGAGGCGCTGGTGCGACGGGTCGAAGAACTCGAGGCCGAGCGGGATCGTCTACGGGCCAAGGCCGAGCCCATGGCGGTCCTGGCGGAGGCGCCCGCCCAGGGCGAGGAAGCCGTGGAAGAGGCGGCCGAAGGCGCATCCACCGTTCCCGTGGTGGCTGGGCTGCCGGTCGTGAAGTTGGTGCCCAACCCCCGGGCCTCCGGCTCCGAAGCCGTCGAGGCGGAGACTCCCGAAGCGCGCCCGGTCCTGCGGGTG
>DATIDO010000515.1:0-4888 GCA_035456245.1 Polyangiaceae bacterium | reverse complement strand
AGAACTGCCAGCTCTCCGATCCGTTCCCGTGCATGGAGGGGCAGAGCTGCACGTGCAGCGGTGACCGCGCCTGCATGGTGGTCCGTTCCGACGGGCAAACGGCTTGTGCCGTCCCGGGCGCTGGCAAGCAGGGCGATCCGTGCACCGGCGACACTCCTGGTGAGTGCGCGCACGGCTTCGTTTGCTCGAGCGCGGCTGGGTGCTTGCGTCTGTGTTCGCCGCTGGAAGACGTGGATGGCTGCGGCGAGGAAGAGAGCTGCCAGACGCCGGCCGATTTCCCGCCGGATCTGGGCGTCTGCGTGACCGACAGCGGCTCGGCCGCCGTCGCCAAGTGAGCGCGATCACTCTTTGGTGATCGGCGCCTCGGGTCCGGCGCCTGGCGACGCAGCAGCGTCACCGAGGGCGATGCTTTCGTCTGCGCTGGCGTCTGCGCTGGCGTCTGCCGAGTCGGTGTCTGCGGACGTCGGGCCCTTCGCAGCAGCGTCGAGGGCCGCCAGATCTTCGAGGGTGACGTTCACCTCGGCGCCGATCAAAATCGCGGTGCACCAGAGCCACAGCCACAAGAGGACGATGGTGACCGCGGCCAAGCCACCGTAGAACAGGGCGTAGCTGGCGATGTGGGTGGCGTAGGCGCCGAAGGCGAGGGACGCCGCGCTGCCGATGGCAGCTGCCAAGAACGCTCCCGGCCAAACGCGACGGCGCGTGCGGCGGCGGATGGCGAAGCGGTAAACGAACGCCAGGTAGAAACTCGCGCAGAAGTAGGCGGCTAGCGCCAGCGCGAAGCGCAGCAGGCCCGAGGCGGCGATCCGCTCGAACAGGTTTTGCAGGTCGCTGAACGTGTCGACGCTGAGCAGGAGGCCGCTCGCGCCTGCGCCGACCAAGAGCGAGAAACCGAGCAGGGCGAAGCCGAGCGAGAGCAGGGTGATCTGCCAATAGGGGCGAGGCTCGCAGGGAAACGAATCCTCGAAGACGGCGATCAGCGAGAAGAACGCCGAGGAACTCAGCCACCAGCCGGCGAGGGTGGCCCAGGGCGCCAGCTGGCTGCCCTGGAGGGTCATCAGGTTGTCGTGGATGAAGTCGCGGAACTCGTGCGGCGTGACGCCCAAGAGCAGGCTGCCGGAGATGAGCGCCTCGGAGTCGTCGAGTGCGCTGGTGACGACCCAGCCGGCCAAAGCCAGCATCGGCACCAGTGCCAGGAACAGATCGAAGGCAATCGAGTTGGCCGCGCGGAGCTCGTGCAGGCGCAGGAGCGAAAGCAGCATGGCGTAGAGGCGCCGGCGCCGCGGGCTCCGCGAAAAATAGGCCGAGAGGGCGTCGTTCAGCACGCGCGGCGCCAGCGGGACGTCGAAGGGCGTCTCGAGCGGCAGGGGGGACACGTCGCGGGGCCGCGACTCTCCGGCAGGTGAACTCATGCGCTCTGCTTGCTATAAGGCTCGACGTGGTTTGGCACCAGGAAGTCGTCGAGATCGCCACGCCGCGTGCCGGGCTGTTCGACGTGACGTCCCGTGTGGCGGCCGTGGCGGAGCGCGCCGGGGTGCGAGTCGGCTTGGTGAGCGTGTTCCTGCAGCACACGTCGGCCAGCTTGGTGGTCCAAGAGAACGCGGACCCGGCCGTGCTGCGCGATCTGGAGAGCTTCTTCGCCCATCTGGTCCCCGAGACGCGCCACTACGAGCACGCCGACGAGGGACCGGACGACATGCCTGCGCACGTGAAGACGGCGCTCTCCAGGACCGAGCAGACCCTGCCTTTGCGTGACGGCCGACTGGCACTGGGCACCTGGCAGGCTCTCTATGTCTGGGAGCATCGAGCGCGTCCCCACCAGCGCCGCCTGGTCGTGACGGTCTGGGGCGAGTGAGAGGGAACGACCAGCGCCCCGTCGCCACTTGTATAGGTGGTGGTACAGGACGCACCCTGCGCACCGATCGCTCCAGCGCGCGTGAAATCGCGGGGTATTGGGGCGCAGGCCTGGCCCCTGGGTCTGGTGCGGGTCGGCCAGTCATGGCTGGGGAAACGGGGATAATCGCTTGTGAAGGCGGCTTTCGGCGTGGTTCACTCACCGTGAGCCCTTAGGTACCCCCCCGCGATGCGCAAACTCGACTTCTACGGCCTGCCGCGGAGCCTCCAGGACCGGTTCATCGAGTCGTCGCGCGGCGCAGCCGTCCCCGCCCCGCTCGCAGCCGTCTCTACTCCCAGCGGTCGGCCGCTTCGTTGGGGGCTCGGTGCGCTCGGCGCATTGGCCGGATGGATGGCGTTCACCTCGCTCGGCTTCGGTGATCTGTCGAGCCCATTGGCGCTCGGGTCCAAGCTGTACGTGGCCGTCCACGTCTCGTTCGCGGCAGCGGTGGTCTACTGCGCGCTGCGTTCGTACGGATCGTCGTGGGAGGCGGGCCGAGCCTTCGTGGTCGAAGGGAAATACCTGTTTCCCTCGGGCGTCATCGAGGCGAGCGGGACCGAGCTGGTCGAGCACGATTCCCGAGCCTTGAGCGGAGCGCAGGTCGAGGGGACGAATCTCGTGGTTTCGGGCGATGGGCAGCGCTTCGTCTTCCCGGTTGGCAGCGCCGATCGGGCTCGAGAGCTGAGCGACGCCTATGCTGCAGGGCGCGAGCGCTGGATGGCGCTGGCCGATGGCGAGGCCTTGGAGCGCGCTCGTCTGCACGCGCTGGTCGAGAGCGGCGTGCCCAACCCGCTCGCGCCGACCCAAGCCCACCGTCGGCCGGTGTTTCTCGGCCCGGCCGTGCTGGGCCTGCTGACGGTCGTCGTGGCCAGCGTGTTCGGCTGCGCCGTCTGGTCGCTGCGCAACTCCTTCAGCGAGAAAGAGCTCTATCGCGCGGCCGTGCAGGCCAACACGGTCGCCTCTTACCAGGCCTACCTGGCGCGGGGCGGCGAGCGCGCCGACGTAGCGCAGCTGTTCCTGCCGCGCGCTCGGCTCGAGCAGGCGATGCGTGAGCGGACGGTGGAGGCCATCGAGCGCTTCATCTCGGCGAACCCCAACACCAAGATTGGCTCGGAGGTCGCGGCGGTGCATCGCGCTGCGCTGCTGGGTGTGCTGGCCGAGGCGCAAAAGGCGGGCACGCTCGCGGCCATCGAGGACGTGCGCAAGAAGTACCCCGCGCACACGCTGATCGAGCCGGAGCTGGCGGCTGCCCGCAAGGCCGCTTTCACCCGCGCTTTGGCGGCGTTCCGCGCGGAGGCGTCGACCAAGAACGCGGAGCTCTTGCCGTTCGTCGAACAGCTGCTGGCCTACACCGAGGCGCATGGTCCGGTCGTGGAGATCCGCTTCGCGCACGACTTCCCGCAGAGCAAGGAGATGCTCGACAGCATCGTCAGCAAGTCGGAGAAGTACTACCTGGGGCGCAAGAGCCTGCCGACGCAGTACTTCCTGGGCGAGGCCGCCCGCGTGCGCGAGCAGAAGCTGGCGGAGCTCTTGGTTCAGCGTTTCGCTCGTTCGTTCCCGAGCGACGTTCTGCGCTTCCAGCTGGCTAGCCCCTCGACGGGCGAGAACGTAGAGCTGCCGGCCATCACCGTGCCGACGCTCACCATCACGCACAAGGAAAGCCTCTCCGGGGCGTTCGTGGGCGGGAAGCCGAAGAGCGTCTTTCTCGGGGCGACCGTCGTCCTGAACGCGCGCCTGCAACTGCCGGGCGACGAGCAGCTGGCGCCGCTCAAGTACGTCTACTCGGCCTGGCGCGCCCCCAACTTCAACGTCCTGATCGAGAAGGACATCCCCGACGTCTACGAGGACATGATGTGGGGCGCGTTCCAGGGCTTCTCCGAGGCCTACTTGGCCACCTGGTTCGAGTCACCCTGACCCTCGGGGGAATGTGGCTACCGAAAAGCGGAACGCGTGGTTCGGTTGGCTGGGCGCCTCGGCGTCGCTGGCCGGCGTCGCCATTGCCTCCTTCTGGGGGCTCTACCTGTTCGACTACTTCTGGGCCGATCACTGGGTGGCCGCCGGTCCGCCCGAGGGCCCGCTCGCGCGCTATTTCCACTTCGCGCCAGGCTCGATCGGGGATGCGCTCGGTTCGCTGACCGGCATCGTCGCCGCCGTCCTCGGCATCATCATCACCGTCGTATCCATCATCGTGCAGCTGTCTGCGGCGCGCTTCGCCGGCGTGACGCGGATGTTCCTGCGCGACCGCGTGACCCTGACCGTGATCGGCTACTACGTGGTGGTTTGCTCGATCGGCGTGTGGCTCAGCGTGGCGCTGCAGGCCGACTACGTCCCACGCACGGCGCTGGTGGTCATGCTCTCGTTGACCACGGCGTCCGTGGTCATCATGGTGCCGTACTTCGGCTACGTCTTTCAGTTCCTCGAGCCGATGAACATCATTGCGCGCATCCGCTCGCTCGCGCTGCACGCGGCCACCCGCGGCACCGTCGAGGCCGACGCGCAGCGCTCGTCGCTCCTCCAGGAACAGACCCTTTCTGCCTTGGAAGAGCTGACCGACATCGCCAGTGCCTCCATCTCGGGCAAGGACAAGATCATCGCCAGCGGCGCGGTCGACGCCATCAAGGATCTGACCATCCGCTACGCCGCGCGAAAGGCCACGGCCCAGCCGCAGTGGTTCCGAATTCAGGGCGGAATCGCCAAGAACCCCGACTTCGTGGCCATGGATCCGGAGAGCTTGGCCGACCTGGAGCAGCGGCGAGGCTGGGTCGAGTGGAAGGCCATGCGCCAGTACCTGGGCATCTACAACGAGGCCTTGGGTGGCATGCGCGACATCAACTACCTGATCGCCATCGACACTCGCTACATCGGCGA
This sequence comes from Polyangiaceae bacterium, assembly GCA_035456245.1. GTDB lineage: Bacteria > Myxococcota_A > Polyangia > Polyangiales > Polyangiaceae > NIC37A-2. The sequence continues at coordinate 126 of DATIDO010000515.1, read as the reverse complement.
GGTGGCCGCGCAGCACGGCGACGACGAGCTGATCCGACTCGTCTACCGCTTCATGAACTCCTACCTGCGCGCCACGCTGAACGCGCGCGACGTACGGACCGCCTACAACGTCTTGAACCAGTACCG
>DATIDO010000514.1:0-5937 GCA_035456245.1 Polyangiaceae bacterium | reverse complement strand
CCAGGCATTGAATGCCACGTTGGTTGCTGCGCCAGTGACGAGGGCGCCGGTGGCCAGCAGAGGGTGACCATCTGCTCGCACGAAGTAGTAGAGCACCATCGTCGTGAGCTGGACGACGAAGACCCAGCGGATGACACCGAGGTACTCGGAGGCGAGTGGCGCAAGCTGGCTGGGGACGCTCAGGGCACGCAGCAGAGGTGCCTCGAGCGCACTGCTCCCCAGCGCAAAGAGCACGGCTACGGCCAACGTCGCCAAGAGCGTCTGACTGAACACGTCGGAGGCCGCGTCGGCGTCGCCTGCGCCGATGTGCTGACCGGCGTACACGGAGCCACCGATCGCGAACATCAGCGCGACTGCGTAGAGGACGGTGAAGCAGGGGATCAACAGCGAAATCGCGGCCAAGGCGTGGGCGCCGACGTAGTTGCCCACGAACGCACCGTCGACCAGGCTGGTGGTGGTGATGGCGACCAGTCCGACCGCAGAGGCGCCGGCGTAGTAGAAGAAGGTCCGCTGGATCGGCCCGCTCAGTGCTGGGCTCGTGGCTTCGCTCATGGCTTCGCTCCTTCGAGTCGAGGTCGGATCAGGCGCACAGCACCGCATCGACGATGCGACCACCCACTGCCGGCGGCTTGCGGATGACCGTCGAGAGACCCAGCTGTTCCAGCACGGTCAGGAAGGGCTCGGGGTCCAGCTCCTCGACGTTCTTCATGGTCCGGCAATCCCACTCGCCCCGCGCGATCAGCAGCGCGGCGGCAACGGGCGGGACACCGGCGGTGAAGGCGATGGCCTGGGAGCCGACGTCTGCGTAGGTCTGCTCGTGATCGCAGATATTGTAGAGGAAGATCTCTTTCTCTTTCCCTTGGAACTTTCCCTTGATTTGCGTGCCTATGCAGGTGCGTCCCGTGTACGAGGGCGCCAGGCTGGCGGGGTCCGGGAGGCAGGCCTTGAGCACGTGGAGCGGCACGACGGTTTGCCCACCCGAGGTCGTCACCGTTCGGTGATTCAGTAGTCCGACCTTCTCGAAGACGTTCAGGCAGTTCAGATAGTGTGCGTCGAACCCCATCCAGAAGCGCACGGAGCGGACACCCGGGATGTTCAGCGAGAGGGAGTGCACCTCGTCGTGTCCCATCAGGTAGAGGCGCTTGGCGCCCAGCTCGGGGAAGTCGTAGTCCTTGGTTCGCGAGTGGTGTGGGTAGGTGCGCCACTCGCCGTCCTCCAAGCACCCCGCGTCCTCGATGATCTCGCGCAGATTGATCTCGGGATCGAAGTTCGTGGAGAAGAAGCGGCCGTGGTTGCCGTCGTTGACATCGAGGATGTCGATGCTGGAAATCTCGTCGAACTCGTAGCGCTGGGCGTAGGCACAATAGGCGTTGACCACGCCCGGATCGAAGCCCACACCCAAGATGGCGGTGACCCCACGCTGCGTGAACTGGTCGCGCCTTTTCCACTCGAAGTTGGCGTACCAGGGATACGGAGCGTTCATCACCGCGTAGTCCTCGTGAACGGCCGTGTCGATGTAGGCGGCCCCGGTCGCGAGGCAGGCCTCCATGACCGACATGTTCACGAAGGCCGTGCAGACGTTGATGACGATGTGGCTGTTCGTCTGGCGGATCAGTCGGATGACCGCCTCGGTGTCGTAGGCGTCCAGCTCGGCCGAGCGCACGTCGAACGCTTCCTCGTGGCGGTAGGCCTTGCTGGCGATGGACCGCAGGATGCCCTCGCATTTCGCCGGGTTCTTGGACGCCAGGCAAATGGCCGAAAACGCGTGACTGTTCTGCGCGCATTTGTGGGCGACGACGGCGCCCACGGCGCCGGCACCGATGATCAGGACATTTCGCTTCATGGGGTTCTCAGTGGGCGTTGAGGGAGTGCCGCGGCGCTGGCGAGTCCGAGGAAAGCGCGTCGCGAAAGGCGTCGTACGTGGGGCGCTGGACCAGGCGTAGCTCGCCATCCAGACGCCGGTGGTAGGTCGAGGGCATGCGGATGCCGTTGAAGTAGTTCTTCTTCACCATCGAGTAGGCGCCGACGTCCGGAAAGTGCAGAAGCTGGCCGATCGCGATCGCACGATCGAAGCAGTAGTTGCCGAACAGATCCCCGGCGAGGCAGGTGCGTCCGCAGACGCGGTAGACGTGCCCTTCGAGCTCACCGAGTCGAACGGAGTCACGCTCCAGGATCCGTGCGCCCTCCAGGTCGGGCGTGTAGCCGTAGGTCAGCACGTCCAGCAGGTGCGGCTCCACCCCCGCGTCGACCACCAGGGTAGGCACCTCGTTCTCCACGATGTCGAGAACCCGTACCGTCAGCGATGTCGAGTTCATGACCGCGGCTTCACCCGGCTCCAGGTAGAGCTGGAGGCCGAACTCGGCGGAAAACGTGCGCAACCGCTCGGCCAGGGCGTCGAGTGGGTAGGTGTCTGCGGTGAAGGAGATGCCACCTCCCAGACTGAGCCACTCCAGCTGGTGCAACAGAGGGCCGAACAGTCCGGCGATGCGTTCGAGCTGCCGGCAGAAGCTGGCGAAGTCGGCGTTGTCGCAGTTGACGTGGATCATGGCTCCGCGAATGCGGCTGCCCAAGTCGTGCGGGATTCTCTCGGCTCGTACGCCCAGCCGTGAGTAGCGCCCGACCGGGTTGCTCAGCTCGTGGTGGGAACTCCCGATCTCGGGGTTCAGGCGTAGTCCCAGCTGAGCCTGCCCTGCGTGGGGAGCCAGGCGCTCCAACTGGGTGAGAGAGTTGAAGACGATCTTGTCGCAGTAGGGAGCGATCTCCAGGACCTCGCTCTCGTCGTAGGCAACCGCGTAGCCGTGGGTCTCTCCACCGAACTTTTCGTGGCCCAGGCGCGCCTCCCAAGGGCTGCTGCTGGTGGTGCCGGCAAAGAAGCCGCGCATGTAGTCGAAGGCACACCAGGAGGAGAAGCACTTCAGTGCCAGGACGCAGCGGGCGCCGGACAGTTGCTGCAGGCGCTGCAGCCGCTCCATCGTCGGCTGCATGCGACACTCGTCGATCAGGTAGTAGGGCGTGGGGAGCGGCACGGTCGTCCTCAGTTGTGGGCGGTCCACGGGAATGAACGGCTGGTCTCGCGGATCTCGGATTCGAAGGCGCGCAGCTCTCGGTTGTCCCTTGCCAGCGTGCTCAACACGTCGGGACCGAACCACTCCAGGGAGGCGTCCAGGCCCTCCCAAGGCAGCTGCGATTCCGTCATGGCGGCGCGCAGGAAGCGTCGGAAGTCGAACGCGCCCTCGAACAACCGCACCATGCCGGCGCGGTCGCCTGCGGGTGCGTAGACGTTGCCGGGAGCGAAGACGGAGAGAAGCTCGCGGGTCGCCACGTTTTTCAGGTGCAGGTGCGCGACCAACGGCTCCAGTTGACGCAGGAGCTGGAGGGGCTCGGCCCCGCCCTCCCAGACGTGGATGACGTCGAAGTTGAAGCGCAGTGCGGGGTGATCGACCTCCGAAGCCAGCTGCAGCGTGGAGCCCGGCGTGTCGGCCAGGGTGTTCGGGTGAGTCTCGACTACCAGCCGGATGCCGAAGTCGTTCGAGACATCGCAGAGCTCCCGCAGACGGGCGACCCACTCGGCCCGTTCGACGGCGGGCACATCCGCGCTGGGGCGATCCCCGGCGAAGGTGCGGAGCTTGGACGTGCCCCAGGCACGGGCCAGCCGGCAGAGCTCGGCCGCCTTGTCGCGGGCTGCGCGACGATTGCCGCGCAGCGGCAGGTAGTCGCTCAGCATGGAAACGCTCAGGTTCAGCGAGCGCAGCCAATCGACGCCGGGCTCGGGTCGCGCGCCCAGGTTCTTGGCGTGAACGCCCCACAGCTCGATGCCCTGGAAGTCGTTCTGCGCTGCGAACAGCGCGATCTGTTCGAGAGAGATCAGTTGGTGGCGCAGCGAGATGGTGCAGAGCGAGATCTTCATGGGGACGCCTCGCCGACCGCCGCGCAGTGTGGAGTGGCGAAGGTGACGTCGCACCAGTGGCCCTGCACCTCGTGCAGACGAGCCTTGATGCGGTGCTCGCGATGGTCCTGCTCGTCCAGCAGAGCGAACACGCGCTCGGCAACGGTGCGGTCACCGTTGGTTGCCAGCTTCATGCTCTGGAACTGGATGACCTTGTAGGTCTTCACCAGCTCGGCAATTGCCTCGCACCATTCGTCGAACTCTTTCTCGTCCAGATTCAGCTCGCGCCAGAAGAACGCCAGGCCGTGCTCGTACGCGTACTTGCGGATGGCCAGGATGGGCACCTCGGCGAGCGCGCTGGTCAGATGAGCGAGGGGGAGGTCCTGGCCGTTGCGATCCGTGCCGGCTAGGTGGGCGACAACGGACGCGCGGATGGTCGCGGTCATCGGGTTCTGGTCCAGGACGAGGCCAGAGTCGTAGTAGGCCTTGATTTGGCGGGGCAGCGGGGCGTGCAGCCGTGAGTCGTCGAAGACGAATCCGCCGCCCACGGCCGGGTGTCGCATGGCGTGGAGGATGCGCTCCTTTTGCGCAATGCCCTCCCAGCGATAGTCGGGATCATGGACCAGCCACTCCTCCGGATCGGGGGTGGCCGTCAGCATCAGGTAGTGAGGGAACGGATCCTTGTTGAACTCGTTGGCGCGCTCCGGTAGCCGGAACATGTCCAGCATGACCATGACGTGCTGGTGAGGGGCGCGCGTCTCGACGAGCTCGACGAGCCTGCGAACGTTCGTCTCTTCGTCGGCCGTTGGGTCGTACCAGGGGTGCGCCTCCAGGCCGTAGAGACGGGCGCACCAGTCGGCGTAGCGCCGATGGCTGATGCCCGAGCCGTGGTACGAGAGCGCGTAGCGCTCATCGAGCAGGATCTCGGAGTCCCAGACGCCGAAGTAGAGTGCACGCTGATCGAGACCGCCCTTGCGCTTGATGATCTCGCTCTGGCAGCTGACGAAGCAATGGAGTTTGAGGTCCTCCTCGTAGTCGAGAGGGTGGTCGGCCGGTCGATCGGGCTGCGCGTCGTGGAGCAGCTTTGCCAGGGCTCGAACCGTGTCGAAGCCACCGTTCATCAGCGTCTCCTCGGGAAGTGGCAGGCCGAATTCGAGCTCGAGCGTGACCAACAGCTGCAGGACGGCGGAGGAATCGAGTGCCAAGTCCTCACGCAATCTGGCGTCGCTCTGGAAGGCGCTCAGGTAGGGGGTCGCTGCCTTCGAACGAAGCGCGTAGTAGATGCAGGTAGCGACTTGCTGTCGGGTCTTCATCAGTGGCTCCGCAAGGTCACGAAAACTCGCCGCGGGCGTCGGCCTCGGCCAGCGCATTGCGGCTGGTCTTGCCGTTGGGCAGCTTGGGGATGGTCGGGACCTGGGTGACGTGCATGGGCACCTGGTGGCTTGCCAGCCGAGCCGAGCACCACTCCCGGACGTGTTCCGGCGCCAGCGTCCGAGCGGCGACGAAGCGCAGCGACACCTGGTCGCTGCCGAATCCGTGTCGCCGTTTGTACACCACGGCCTCGGTTACGTCGGGCAGCTCCAGCACGACCTCCTCCACCTCGCTCGGATAGACATTCAAGCCCGAGACGTTGATCATGTCGTCGAGGCGCGACACGAAATGCAGGTGGCCGTCCGCCAGATAGCCGAGGTCCCGCGTGGCGATGGTGCGACCCTCGGTCGAGCGAGCGATGATTTCCCCGGGCTCGTCGGCGCTGCTCCCTGCCACCAGCTCGATATGGGGAAGCGGGCGCCCCAGCTGGTTCGGCTCGTCGATGTCCTCGCCCAGGCTGATGCAGCCCGCCTCGGAGCAGCCGTACTGCTGGTGGAGGTGGCGCACCTTCTTGCGGATGCCGTCGAACCAGTTGCGCTGGAGTAGCGTGCCGGAGGTCATGGCGGCGTGAAGGGGGCGCTCCTCGGGGGTGAGCATGGCGACCGTGGCCAGCAGCGTGGGCGATGCGTACAGCAGCGGCGCCTCGACCTCGGCGCATTTGCGTAGGAGGTACTTGGGGT
>DATIDO010000513.1:0-5285 GCA_035456245.1 Polyangiaceae bacterium | reverse complement strand
GGGCTACCCAGAGGTCGCGCCGCTGCGCCGGCATCCGCTCGTCGCCGGCGATGGCCAGCGCCCAGAGCACCAACGCGAGCAGCAGCGGAGGCTCCAGGCCACCCGTGCTCCACACCGCGATCGAGCTGGAGACCAACATGAACGCAACGGCCACGACGGCGGCCAAGCCGGCACGCAAGGTCGCGGGCCGCACGATGTGCACGAGCGCCGCGAAGCTGGCGATGGTGGCAGCGAAGCCGAGCCCTCGTGCCCCTTGCACCAGATCGACGCCGACGGCACCCGGGATGGCGCAAAGCAACACCCAGAGCAGGTTCGAATAGCCTTCGACCCGCTCGTAGTCGTCCCACGTCAGGCCCTGACCGTGCAGGAGCCGCGCCGTGTAGCGCAGCGAGATGAAGCCGTCGTCGGTGAAGAAGTTGCCGTAGCGAGCTTCGTGTAACGCGAGCGCCGCAGCGGCGAGCCCCAGCAGGGCCGCCGTCCATACGTGACGCCAGGGGCGCGCGCCCCATCGCTCAATCGTGCCGAGGAGGTTCATGGTCTTTGGATCGACAGGTCAGCGCACACCAAACCGACGCAGGGCGGCATTCGCCTCGGTCGGGGCGCCCCGCTTCAACAACGAAAAGGGGCCTTCCTGACGGATCAGCCCGTACTCGCCCGAGGCGAGCGCCTGGCCAATGTGGTCCCGCTCGCTGCGGATCCCGGCGTGGCCGAACAGGATGTAGTCGGGGGATCGCCCCAGGGTGAACTTGAGGCTGTACATGACCAGCCGAGTCGAGACGTGGGGACCTTCGGCTTCGGTCGCGGCGACGGACGCACCAGAGGGTATGAGTGCCCGAATCCGTTCCAGCGACTCCAGTCGCCGCCGGTCCGCCTCACTCGTCTCGAACGTGCGTTCGTTGAACCCGCCGCGGATCTCGTCGCCGCCGAGCAGCACACCGAACTGCACCCCCACCGCCAACAGCACGCACGACAGCGATGCCAGCGTGGCCGTTCGCGCGCTCGACGACGACGCGCCGGAGGCCGTCTCACGCATCGAGATGGCCAGGACCGAGGCGACGACCACGTACGGAACCCACAGGTAAGTGTACTGGAAGGCACTGTCGAACATCGGCGGCCGATTCGTGACCAACAAGGTCGAGACGAAGCCGGGCAAGATGGCGAGCCACAGCACGGGGCGGCGCAGCCACAGCGCCAACAAGGGCGCCGTCATGTGCAGGAAGTAGAGCAGCTTCGGCTCGGTGAGCAGCGAGCGCAGCACGAAGGCTGGGTTCGACACCAAGGTCAACGCGACCGCGCCGAAGCCCTTGGCCCCCTGAGCCTTCAGATCTTGGTAGATGTTGTCGAACCACATCGAGCCGAAGCGCGGCATCACCGCGAACTTCATCAGAAAGAAGTAGCCGAGTGAGAGGCCTGCCATCCACGCGCCGATGCGCGCCTGCCGACTCTGGAAGAAGACGAAGATGCCCATGAAGACCAGGCCGAGCGACACGTCCTCGCGCGCGGTCAAGGCCAGCGCGAAGGCGATCCAGACTGCACGCTCGAGTCGCTTCGAACTCGGATTGCGGTCGAGCGCGTCCAAGAAGAATGCGAGCCAGGCCACGAGCAGCATGCCCAGCGGCGTGAAATGGAAGTCGTAGAAGTTGGGTCGGGCGACCGCGGGCAGGAGCAGGAAGCCCAGCCCGAACACGAGCCCTCCGCCCGAACCGAGCCGGGCACGCGCCAAGAGGAAGATCGGGATGGCCGTGAGCGCGATGATGCTCGTCTGGATCCAGAGCAGGGCCTCGGGCCCCGGCGACAGCGCGTAGAAAGGCAACAGCAAGTAGAGCCCGAACTCGGCGTGGACCTTGAGCGCGCTCCAATTCGTCAGCTCACCTTCGATGGCCGGAGCACGGAACGGGTGGCCGTGGAGCGCGTTGAAGAAGAGGTTGTCGAACTCCGCCAAGTCGGAGCTCATCGTCATCATCTTGCGATGACCGATGTTCGTCAGCGTTCCGACGCGTGCGATGTAGTAGGCCACACCGACCGCGAGCAGCAGCAGCGAGCCAGCGGTGGCGAAGCGCCGCAGCCGCGCGGGCGGCGCCCAGTCCTCGACCGTCGCCAGCGCGCCGGCCAGCAAGCGCTCGGCCGCCAGCCCCCAAACGAGCAGCGTGGCCAGGAGCGCCAGCTCGTGTCCCTTCCAGATTTCACGGTTCAGCAGCGTGGGGACGAGGGCCAGCAGGGCGAGCGGCGCGAGGCGCTTCGACCAGATGCGCAGGCGGTCGTCGCTGCCAGAAAATGGGCGAGGCTGGGCCAGGATGGTCGCCAGCGAGCCGACGCTCGCGGCGACAATCGAGAGCGCCAGGCGGCCACGAAGTGGGAGCTCGTTGCGCACCAGCCATCCGTCGGCCTCGCCCACGAACAGTGAGCCCACTCCCAGGATGGCTAGGGCGACGGCCCCCAAGACCACGAGCGAGGGCGGCAAACGGCGGCGCCAGACGTCGAGAGCAGGGGGTGCCTTCGGTTCCAGGTGCGGCGGCTGGGTGGGCTCGGTCTCCAAAGCGTTCGCCTCCTACCACGACGCGGAATCGAGCACGCCGTCGCAGCTCCTGCGTTGGAAATTGTCCCTCGGCCGCCGGCTCGCCAGTTGCTCGGACGACATGCGTGCCCCGAAGAGGCCCTGTCGACTCATGGCGCCGTTCGGCCCGAGATCGGCGCATAGACCACGCGTGGCCGCATGGGGTAGCCGCTCGGCGTATGGCCGGGGCCTTCCCCATACGGGATCTCCGAGATCTGGCGATAGTGTCGCTCGAGCTGACGCTGGAAGACCCAGTCCTTGTTGTCGAGCACGATGCGGTCGTACGGCTTGCTGGCGAGCCACGCGTCGGCCTGCTCGTACAAGCGTCGTTCGACTTCTTCGATTCGCGCGGCCCACAGGATATCGACCAAGGCCATTTGGGACGTCCTCCCAGGTGAGGTGGACGTCGAGCCGAAGTAACCCCGGTGGGGGAAAAGGACGCTGCCGGCTCGCTCGGCCTCTCGGACGATGCGCTCGTTCGCCTGCAGATCGGCCTTCTTGGGGATCCACCGCTGCGGCTGGAAGTCCCAGGCCACGAACTGCAAGCACAGCGTCACGGCGACGAACACCATGAGCGCCTCGCCCCTTTCCTCCAGCGCCGCTCCCACTGCCAGGCCCACCAGCATCGCGACCCCGAGATGCAATGGCATGAGACAATTCTGCCAGGAGCCCGAATGGTTCATCGAGGCAAAGGCCTGGACCAGTAGCGTGCCGATGACCCCCACGACCAGGACACTCGGCGTCACCTCCTTGCGAAACGATACGCCACGAGTGAGCGGCCAAGCTCGACGGAGCGCCAAGACGAGACCGGCGATCCCCAAAGAAAGGGCGCCCGGACCCGCCAGCAGCAAGTGGCTGCGCGCGAACTTCGCGAGCGTGTGATGCAGGCTCGGGTGCATGGCAGGCAGCTCGTAGGCGTAGAACCAATACCAGCCGCCGCTGGCTCGATTGAGCCACCAAACGGCCAATGCCGTCCCCCCCAAGCCGATGAACAGGAAGGCCAGCGCGTGCCTCCACCCTCGATCCACCAGCAGATAGAGGCCGATCGGCGCGGCCATGACGACGCCGTACTGCTTGGCCAAGAAGGCCGCGACCAGCAGGCATCCCGCACCGAGAGTGCCCGGCCAAGTGCCGAGCAGCGCCGCCGCAACCGCCGCCGCTTGAAGCGCCAAGAAGGTGGTGTCGACTCGGGCCAGGTCCATCCAACCGCCGCTCAGCTCGTAGGTTCCGAGGAAACACCCACAAGCGACGACGCCCGCCGCCCAGCGCCCCGTCTGACGACGCACGATCCAAGCCGTCAGGCCCAAGAGCAGGCAGGTTGCCAAGACGGAAACGACGCGAAGCGCCACGGGCCCCACCCCCAGGACCGCCATCGCGAGCGCGCCCAGCCAGTGGTAGAGCGGGTTGTAGATGTACGGCGTCCACTCGATGGACGGTTCGACGTAAATGGGCAGGCCATCGAGCACGCGCCGGGCGTGATCGACCATCCCGCCCTCCATCCATTCCAGATCGTAGCGGTAGCCGAGGCGCCGCCACGCGACGAACGCCACGAGCCAGCCGGCGCGAATGCTGGCCGCGACAGCGCAGGCCAGGGCGACGGTGGAAAGAGGCCTCTCACGAAGGCTCACCCGAAGCCCCAAAGAGCGCGCGCGCGCCCAGGAGAGAAGTCCATTCATACCAACCTCATCACACCCCAGGCACCCTCCGCGGGCGATCCCGCGTCGGTGGCTGCTCGTTCGGCTCAATACCGAGCTTCGCGTTTCGGCGACAGTTCATTCCGTCGATAGGCAGCGCTGGTACTCGGGTGTCGGCGCTGCCTGTCACCAGCCCCTGGGAGTAAGCTACAGGGCGCACTCCCACGCGAGCGAGGACGTGCCGCCTGCGCCTCCTGCACCTCCTGCACCGCCGCCGCCCGCGGCCTCGTCCGCTCTGCATGCGCAAGAGGCGTTCCAGCCGCCTTCGTATTCGCAGAACAGATCGACGATCTCACACGCGACCTGGGCGGGCTGACACACGGGACAGCGTTCGTCGCTCCCTTCCCGAAGGGAAAGGCCCTTGGAGCATTCGGGCGCTCCGCCACCAGCGCCACCACCACCCTGGCTCTCGTCGTTTTCCACCGTGTTGTCCGTGCAAGCCACGGTGCCGAGCGCCAGCGCCGTACCCACTGCCACCAAACCCAAGAAGGCGATCTTCATGCTTGGGCGTAGAGCAACCGGCGTACCAACTCGGCAGGCGCTGCACGGGAGTAGAGTTACGCTGAAATCAGCGAGCCACCTGTGCCACCAGCGGGCCAGCGGGTGCCCTAGTCGGACGGGCCGATCACCCCCGCCGGGTCGGCCGAACGTCCGGTCCGACTAAGGACGGCCGACCCCAGAGTAAGGACGGCCGACCTCAGAGTAAGGACGACTGACCCCAGAGTAAGGACGGCCGACCCCAGAGTAAGGACGGCCCGAAGGCTCGGTCGGCCCATGGCGGAGGTGATGCGCCGGGGCCAGAGCTCCGGCAGCCTACCCTTTTCTGGCTCAGGGCTGCAGGACCACGTCGACAATCGCGTGGCAGGCCTCACTGGGCGGACAGAGCAGGTTCGAGATCTGCCGACCGCTGGCGTCTTCGTCGAGCAAGTCGAACACGTAGAGGTTCTTGCCGGACTCTCCGTCCTCGGAGAAGAGGTAGACGAATGCAGACGAGTCGTTCGCTACCCGGGGCGCGAGCCAAGGGGACGAGCCCCCCA
>DATIDO010000512.1:0-2711 GCA_035456245.1 Polyangiaceae bacterium | reverse complement strand
AGGCTGAAATACCGCTCGCCCGTGTCGCAGAGCACCGTGACGACCACTCGGCCGGGGCCCAGCTCGCGAGCCACGTCGAGCGCCACGGCCACGTTGGCGCCCGCGCTCAGCCCCACCAAGATGCCCTGCTTGCGTCCCAGCTCGCGCTTCTGCTCGTAGGCGCGGCGGTCGCTGACCGTGCGGATCTCGTCGACCACCGGGCGGTGGAAGTTCTCGGGGACGAAGCCGGCCGCGATGCCCTGGATCTTCGAAGGACCGCGCTCGCCGCGCGACAGTGTGGCCGAGGTCTCCGGCTCCACCGCGATCACCCGGCATTCGGGGAAGTGCTCCTTCAAGTAGCGGCCGACGCCGCTCACGGTTCCACCGGTGCCGACGGCCGCGACGAAGGCGTCGACGCGTTGCCCTTGGAGCGCATGAACGATCTCGGGCCCCGTGTGCTCGTAGTGCACCTGGGGGTTGGCAGGGTTGTCGAACTGGTGGGGGACGAACGAGCCAGGCGTGACTGCGGCCAACTCGAGCGCCTTTTTGGCGGCGCCCTCCATCTGCTCGGCCTCGGGCGTGAGCACCAGCTCGGCTCCGTAGGCTTCGAGCAGCTGGCGCCTCTCCAGGCTCATGCTCTCGGGCATGGTGAGCACGCAGCGGTAGCCGCGGCGACGGCACACCAGGGCCAGGCCGATGCCCGTGTTACCGCTGGTCGGTTCGATCACGGTCCCTCCCGGACGCAGGCTGCCGCTCCGCTCGGCCGCGTCGATCATCGACAGCGCGATGCGGTCTTTGACGGAGCCACCGGGGTTGGCGTTCTCCATCTTGCCGAGCACGAGCGCGCGCGGCTGCTCGGTGCCCACGCGCCCGAGTTCGAGCAAGGGCGTGTCGTGGACCAACTCCAGCGAGTCGTCGTAGATGAGCTCCGATGGGTGGGGGGCAGGTCGAGTCATGGTGCGGGCTCAGATGAAGTACTGGGAGCGAGGGCCGCCCGGGGGAGCGACACCGAGCTCGTGTGCTTGATCGCAGACGTCGGCCAGGGTGACCGAGTTGAGGCAGGCCACGATGCGGGTGGCCAGTTCGTCGAAGACGGCATCGGTGACTCGCTGTCCGTCGGCAGCGGTGCCGGTCTCGCGGCCGTTCCGAGCGCCCGCTTCGCTGAGGGCGACGGGGCCTTCGATCACGGCGACTACCTCACCGAGCGGGATTTCGTTGGCCGGGCGAGCCAGCACGTAGCCCCCTTGGGGGCCGCGCTTGCTGCCGACGATGCCGGCGCGCTTCAGATCCTGGAAGATCTGCTCGAGGAAGCGGGGAGGAATGGCCTGGCGCTCCGCGATATCCTTCACCTGGGTGGGGCGACCCTGGTTGAAGAAGGCGATGTCGAACAGCGCCCGGACGGCGTATCGACCCTTGCTCGAGAGCTTCACGGCACCTTGATCTGCATTCTCGCATCGGAATTGTCAAGAATGCCCCCAGGGCGCGATTCTGCGCCCTCCAGCGCCGTCCACGGCCCCGGCAAGAGCGGTCCAGGGCAGGGGGGGACAGCGGCTCCCGTCCCAGCCACCACGGTCCCAGGAGTAGACCCGAGGCGGGACCAGGGGCGGGACCCGAGGGCAGGACCGGGGGCGCGTCAGGAGTGGTAGAGGGCGTCGAGGGCTAGGCCGTAGCGAGCCAGTACGTTCCGGCGCTTCACCGACATCTTCGGTGTCAGCATGCCGTTCTCGCTGGTGAAGTCCTCGGCCGTGAGCACGAAGTCACGCGGGCGCTCGTAACCCTTGAACGACGAGCTGTAGCGGACCAGCTCGCCGTGGATCAGCTTGCGCACCTCGGGGCTCTGGGCCGGATCGGCCGGCAGCGTCAGCCCCTGTCCCTTGGCCCAGTGGCGCACCGAAGCTTCGTCGAGCACGACGACGGCCACGTTGTGCGGCTTGTTGGCGCCGTACAGCATGATGTTGAGGATGTGCGGCGAGAGCTTCAGCTCCTCCTCGAGCGGAGAAGGCACGACGTACTTGCCGTTTTCCAGCTTGTACTGCTCCTTGATGCGGCCGGTGATCACCAAGAAGCCGTCGGCGTCCAGGTAGCCCATGTCGCCGGTGCGGATCCAACCGTCCGGCAACAGGATCTGCGCGTTCTCGTCCTCGCGGTTGTGATAGCCGACCATCACGTTCGGGCCCGAGACCAGGATCTCTCCGTTCACCTCGTCACCCGTGGCCTCGTGATCGATGCGCACGCTGACTCCGGGGATGGGCGGACCGACGGTGCCGATCTTGCGCTTGCCGGGGTAGTTGACGGAAACGACGGGGCTCGTCTCCGTCATGCCGTAGCCTTCGTAGACATCGATGCCGAGCGCGTCGACGAACTCCGCCACCTCGGTGCTCAGCGCGGCGCTACCGCTGACCGTGAAGCGCAGGCGGCCGCCGAACTTCTGGCGGATCTTGCCGAACACCAGCTTGTCGGCCAGGGCCAGGCCGGCGCGCTCACCGAGCGTCAGGTGTTGCCCGCGCTTCTTCTTGGTGGCCGAGGCGATGCCGGAGCGGAACAGGCGTTGGATGGCTCCCGGCTTCTGCGCCATCTGCTTGTTCACGCCGTCGTAGATGCGGTTGAACACGCGGGGCACGGCGACCAGGATCGTCGGCTTCACCTCGGCCAGGTTGCCGATCAGGTTCAGCTTGCTGTCGTTGATGGCCATGGCCGCACCGAAATGCGTGAAGGTGTAGAGCTCGGCGACC
>DATIDO010000511.1:0-2599 GCA_035456245.1 Polyangiaceae bacterium | reverse complement strand
CATGTTCGCTGCTTCGGTCCACACGTGGTTCGGCTTGCCGTCGTAGTACGTGACGTGCTCCCGTCCCAGCGGGTGCTCCACGGAGGTGACGACGTCGTCGTAGATACGTCGGTCGAACCGGTACGGCTCGGGTGCGATGGTCAGCATGTTCACACCAAGCGTCCGCGCCTGCGCCAGACGGGGCCGCATCGCTTCGGCGCACCTCAGGGCCAGTCCCCAGTCGGTGAACTGCACGATGAGCCGGTTCTCGGGGTGGTCACCCGGAGCGAAGAACCCGGGCATCTCCCCCTCGACCAGATCGAACGCCTCGTGCATCGCTCGCGTCCCCTCCAAGCAGTTGGTCTCGTGGATGCCGGGGAGCGTTTCGCCGTTCTTCTGGATCACCCGGGCCAGCGAGCCCCAGTGGATCAGGCACGACTCGACCTGCCGACCACGACCCGCGAAGTTCCGCAGGTCCAGCGCGGCCGCCGACAGCGCCCACGACAGCACCGCGCTCGGCTCCTGCAACACGTCCATGCTGCCGGACACGTCCACCAGAATGGCGATCTTCACCGGAGGGCTGGGCTCCACCGCTCGCCGGGTCTGACGGAAGAACGTCGGCGGCTTCACCTGTCCGCCTGCCTTCCACGATGCGAGCGCGGCCGGGTCAACCGTGGCTGACGGCGAATCGGACAGCGACACCGTGGCCAACTCGGACGGCTCGATCAGCGACCGGAGGAAGTGCTCGGCCTGCTTCTGCGTCTGCCGCTCCTCGCTCGACGGCTTGCGCCACCCGTCGCCGTCCGCGCCCTCGTTGCCCACACCGGCCGACGAACCTCCCGAGGTCATGGCCTCAGCCTCAGCCTCGTCGTTCGCCTCTGCCTCCGCTTTCGCCAGCGCCGCGCTCAGGGCTCGCTCGGGGGTGCTACTGGTAGCACCGGCCTCCTCGCCAGCCTCACCCTCGCCAGCCTCACCCTCGCCAGCCTCGCCAGCCTCGCCAGCCTCACCCTCGCCAGCCTCGCCCTCGCCAGCCTCGCCAGTGGCGCAGCCACCGCTGGGCATCGGTGCGTTCGACGTGTCCTCCGGGTTCTCGCTGTTGGGGTACAGGATCTTGAGGATTTCCTGCGCGGCGTGCAGCACCCCACCAGTGCTGTGGTGGCGTCTGCTATTGATGGCGCTCCTCACCAGCCGCAGGACTTCGTTGGTCTTTCCGGGTGCGATGCGATCCACCGCCTGCTCCAGTAGGCGGGTGATCGTCAGCGCCCACCCCTTATGCAGGTCGCTGGGCAGACGACGACCGACTCGCAGAATCCAGACCCGCAGCACGTCCATGGCCTGCTGGTCGGGGTCCATCGACACCTCCGACAGCGGCAGGAGTCCGGCCGCTGCCACGGGCATGGTCCACGTCAGACCACGCAGGCTCTCGTCTCCGTCGCACTCGGCGTCTCGCATGCAGTGCTCGATGCGAGCCTCCTCCAGCAGGCTGGCCAGAGCGAGCGTCTGGTCCGAGACAGGCTGGTCGTTCAGACGCAGCGCGTCGCGCTCCGCCTGACTGCGCGGACGCCACAGGGTGTACCGTGCGTGCGCCGCCTCATGCAGCATCACTCCGGTCAGGATCGCCTCCTGCCGCAGGCGGAAGGGGTTCACGGTGGACAGCACCCGGTTCGGGTTGCGGCTCAGCGCGTCCACGTTCACCGTGAACTCGCGGGTGACGGGGTCGGTCTTGCCGTACAGGCTGACCGGACTCGGGTCGCCGAGGATGAGGCTGGCTGCGGGCCATCCCGACCAGCGGCGCATCAGGTCGGCCAGCGCCTTGTGTGCCGCACCGCTCACCTTGACGGGAGGGAGAGGCAGCGCCTCGGGGGTGGGGGTTTCAGTCATGATGTTCTCCTGTTGGAAGGGGTTTCTGGAAACCGTTGCTACGGCGTAGCAGCGGGGTGGACCTCGTAGTGCGGCAGGCAGCACACCACGTCAGCGCCGGGGGCGAGGGCGAACCCGGCCCACAGGCTGTGGGTTCGCCTCGTCTCACCGCAGTGGGCGCAGTGCAGGGTGCGCGGCATCACGACACCACCAGACGGCCGTCCTTGCGGAGGTCGCCACCGAGGAATCCGACCACGATGTTACGGACCTCCTCGCGCTGGCTCTCCGGGCAGTGCTCGGGCAGGAACGCGCTGGTCGCCTGAGACGGGTCGATCGGCAGCCAGTAGTCCGCGAGCCGCAACTCACGGATCTGCGGACGCCAGAGGCTCGCCTCACCGAGGGCATCCCACGCGGCGACGATGCTCTCGTCGAGCCCCATGTCGATCAGCATGTCGCGTCCGGTCTCGACGGTCAGCGTGGTGCTGGCGCACCGGCTGGCGATGGGCTCGGGCAGGGACGCACCCCGCACCTGCGGGTTGGCCGACAGCACGATCCGGAAGTTCTCCGGGACGATCATGTCGCTGCCGTCCACGTTGCCACCCGGCAGGAACTTCCTGCCGTCCATGAGCGAGTAGTAGACGGGCTTCACGCCGTCGTTCAGCAGCATGAACTCGTCCTCGTACAGGACGACCATCCGGGCGGGGTGGTCGAGGGCGTACTGGACGGCAGCGGGCAGGTGGCCCTTGACGTACGGCGTGCC
>DATIDO010000510.1:0-2941 GCA_035456245.1 Polyangiaceae bacterium | reverse complement strand
AGCCGCTCGATGCGGCTCATGCCGTGGGTGCGGGGGTCCTGCGTGGCATGGGGCGCCCCAACGTGCCGGCGCTGATGAACTTGGTCGGCTTCTCGGTCGGCCTGCCGCTCGCCTATTGGTTCGGCTTGCGGAGCGGGCACGGCATCCTGGCCATCTGGTGGGCGCTCACGCTCCGTTTGGTGTTCGTGAGCGTCGGGGTCTCCTGGTGGGCCTGGCGCACGGCCCGGTTGCCCTTGGACGAGCTGACCGTCGCAGCCCGGGCCTGACTCGACCGTTCTCGCGCCCCGCCCTCGACCTTCGCGCCCCCCGCCCGTGGCCAGGAACCGACGCGAAATTCGTCGGCTGGGGCGAGCCCGACGATTTTGGGGGTCGCGCTGGGCGCCGTGCCGCTCTACGACGAACGTCGTGAAGCCCGCCCAGCTCTTCCAGCTGCTCTTCATCTTCGTGGCTGCCGTCTTCGTCTATGGCTTCGTGGCCACGGCGAAGGAGGGTGAGCTCCGCCGATCGTGTGGCGCGCTTTGCTCGCTGGCCCCGAACTACGCCGCCACGAACCGCGTGGCGCCCGACTTCGAGCTGCCCAACCTGACCGGACAGCGCCGCAAGCTCTCGGACTACAAGGGCAAGGCCATCATCCTGAATTTCTGGAGCAAGACCTGCCAGCCCTGCCTCGAGGAGATGCCCTCGCTGGCCGCGCTGGCCCGCTCGCTCCAGAAGCGCGGCGACGTCGTCCTGCTCACGGTGTCGATCGACGAGTCGGCCGACGACGCGCGGGCCACGCTCGGCCCCATCCTCGGACCCGACATCCCGTTCGAGGTCCTGATGGATCCCGAGAGCCAGGTCGTGGCGGGCCGCTTCGGGACCAAGCTCTACCCGGAGACCTGGTTCATCGACCAGGATTTCGTGGTCCGTGCGCGGGTGGACGGTGCCCGCGACTGGAGCACCGGGGAGGCCGTGGCACTGGTCGACTCCTTCCGCGCCCCGCTCACCTGCGGCATCGATTTTCGCCGTGGGCGCCCCGACGGGCCTGACGCCGGGCTCTGTGGCGAGTCCCTCGACTGATCGCCAACACCCGGCAATCACTGACTATTCTTCAGTGTCGGCGATTTGTTCCCGCCGATGCGACGGAAACGTGCCCCAACTCCGTTGAAGGAGTGAAGGCCCCTCGCTCCACGCCCCTTGGCCCGTGAGTGTACCCCCGCTCGATCCCCAGCTCCTCCAGCGCGTCGCCCAAGGCGACGCCAGGGCCTTCCGTGAACTGAGCCAACAGCTCCTCGGACCCATCGTGAACTACGCCTATCGCATCCTGGGCAACCGCGCCGAAGCCGAAGACGTCGCGCAAGAGACGTTCCTGCGCGCTTGGCAGAAGGCCGATAGCTACCGGCCCACTGCGCGCGTCTCCACCTGGATGTTCGCCATCGCCCACAACCTGTGCATCGACGGACTGCGCAAGCGTCGCGGCGGCACCTGGGAGCTGGACGACGAACGCGACGAGGCTCCTTCGTCGAACAATCCGGCCGAGCTACTCGAGCGCAAGGCTCGCGCCCAAGACGTGCGTCAGGCCCTGGACAGCCTGCCCGAGCGTCAGAAGATGGCCATTCTGCTCTCGCACGAGCAAGGACTGAGCAACCCCGAGATCGCCCAGGTGCTGGATCTGGGCGTCGAGGCGGTCGAGTCATTGCTGTCGCGCGGCCGCCGCAAGCTGCGCGAGAGCCTGGGTGGGACGGAGGAGTCATGACCGAGCACGACGACGAGGACTTCGTGAACCGCGCGCTGGCTGGGCTCGAGCGTTTCGAGCCGTCGGCCGAGCTGATGCGCAGGGTTGCCGAGCTGCCTCTGCGCCACCCCCGCGCAGTCGGGCCGCGTTGGCCCTTCCAGTCCTGGTGGGCGCCGCTCCTCGCTGGTGCCTTCGCCGCTCTGCTCGGTGTGAGCGCTGGACTCACGTCGCTCGATCCCCTCGGCGCCCAAACCACCGAGAGCGAGGCCTCGGCGAGCTCGACGAGCTCCGCTACTTCGGCGACTTCGGCGGCCGAGAACGAGTGGCAGGAGCTCGCCTCCATCGCCTGGGGTGACGACACCCTGCAGACCGCGTTCGACTCTCCCTGATCCCCTACTGCCGATCCCTCCCCCAACCCCTCGACCCATGGCCCTCTCCAACAAAGTCTGGTCCGTCGTGCTGGTTGCCTCGCTCGGGCTCAACCTGTTCTGCCTGGGCCTGTTCGCAGCCCATGCGCTGCGCCGGCGCGCGCATCCCCACGCGCCCCACGAGCACGAAATGATGGCCGCCCCGCCGCACGGCCCAGTCGGTGGCCCCCATCCCCACGCCGGCCCACGCGATGCGGGTCGTGAAGGCGAAGAGGGCGGTGGCATCTTGCTGCGACGCTTGGTGCGCGCCGCTGGTGGACCGAGTGACGCTCGGGTCCGGCGCGCCTGGGAAGGGAGCCGTGCCGCCCTCGGCGGCGCCCGTTCGGAGCTGGCGAGCGCACGTCGGGAAGTGGAACGCACGTTGCTCGAGGAGCCCTTCCAACCGGCCCACGTCGAGGAGGCGCTGGAGAAGCTACGACGCAGCAGCGCGGCCCTTCAGGCCGAGTCACACCGCACGCTCACCACGCTGGCAGCGGAGCTGACGCCAGAAGAGCGCAAGCGCCTCGCACCGGCAGCGGGCCCGACGAACGGTCGCGACTGAACGGTCGAGACTGAGCTGTCGAGAACGGGCGGCCACCAACGAGCGCCCATGAACGAGCGCCCATGAACGAGCGCCCATGAACGAGCGGTCACTCCACCGAGAACCAGCGATTGTCTCGCTTGATGTCGAGGTGCAGGTGGTTGCGATGCGCCTGATCGTGGTTGGGCGTCAGCAGGTGATGGAAGTAGCCGCCGCGCGCTAGCTCGCAGACCAAATTGCGCAGGCGAATCGCTTCGTCCGTCGGCGGATCCAGGTAGG
>DATIDO010000509.1:0-19261 GCA_035456245.1 Polyangiaceae bacterium | reverse complement strand
CAGCTTGCCGCGACCGACGTCGAGCACGTACTGCTCGAGCGGCGCGACGCCCGCCACGTAGGCCAAGCGAGCCTCGACGTCCTGCACCTGCCCCGCGACGAGACCCGACAAATGAACGGACGAGGGCGCGCCCGCGACCGCTTCGACGGCGCCGCCCAGCTCGGTCCGCGGTGGTGTCGTGAAGCGCTGCTGGTCCCGGGCCTCGACCGGGCGCAATGCCAGTTGGTGGTGGGAGCCCTGGTACAGCTGCGCCTGAGCCGCGTGGCAGCCGGAGCAGCTGGCCGAGCCGACGAACGCGGCGCTGGTCGAGGCTGCCGAACCAGTCGGGCTGCTGGTCCCAGCCGCTGGCTCGGTCGAGGCCCGAGCGGGGCCGTCGGGCCGGGGTCCGCCCTCCTCCGCCGAGCGCCTCGACAAAAACCAAGCCGCGCCCGCCGAGAGGGCGAGCGCGGCCAGGAGCACTCCGAGGCGGCTGCGAGCGCTCAATGCTTGGGTGTCAGGCCATCGAGGACCTGATCGACGCTGAAGCTCGCTGCCTTCTGACGCGGCGGGAAGTCCTTGAAGGTCGCCACGAACCTGGCGACCGACGCCTGCGCGGGAACCATGAGGAACATGTGCTCGGCGAACCAGTGCTTGGCATCGATACCGATCTCGAAGTTCTTCTCGAACGGATCGGCCTTGATGTCGACGATGTGCGGCGCACGCAAGGCCGTGAACGGCTCCTTCCACACGTCCAGGCCCTCGGCCTTCTGCACGGTGAAGTGGAACTTGAAGCGCTCGTCGCGGAAGGCGCACAGCTGCCCGTCGTCGTTGAAGTAGAAGAACTCACGGCGCGCGCTGCCACCGTTGCCCAGCAGCAGATCCAGCTGGTTCACGCCGTCGACGTGCACCTTGAAGTTCTTGCCGCCGACCGCGTAGCCCTTCTTCAGCTTGTCGACGATCTCCGGCTCGCCGGCCGCCGCCAGGAAGGTCGGCAGCCAGTCCATGTTCGAGATCAGGCCGTTCGACACGACGCCCGCCGGGATCTTCTTGGGCCAGCGCACCAACATGGGCACGCGCATGCCGCCTTCCCACGTGGTTGCCTTCTCGTTCCTGAACGGCGTCGTGCCACCGTCCGGCCAAGACATGCTCTCGGCGCCGTTGTCCGTCGTGTAGACGACGATGGTGTCGTCGGCGATCTTCAACTCGTCGAGCTTGTCGAGCAACACCTTCACGGTCAGGTCGTGCTCCACCATGCCATCGGCCTCCAGGCCCAGCCCCGTCACCCCCTGCGACGCAGGCTTCAGGTGAGTGAAGATGTGCATGCGCGTCGAGTTGTACCAGGTGAAGAACGGCTTGCCTTCCTTGTGCGCCGCCTCGATGAAGCCGACGGCCGACTTGACCGTCTCCTCGTCGATGGTCTCCATGCGCTTCTTGCTGAGCGGGCCGGTGTCCTCGATCTTGCCGTCGGCCTTGCTGTGCAGCACGCCGCGCGGGCCGAACTTGGCCTTGAACGCAGGGTCCTTGGGGTAGTCCGGGTTCTCGGGCTCCTCCTCGGCGTTCAGGTGGTAGAGGTTGCCGAAGAACTCGTCGAAGCCGTGCTTGGTGGGCAGGAACTCGTCCTTGTCACCCAGGTGGTTCTTGCCGAACTGGCCCGTCTTGTAGCCGAGCGGCTTCAGCAGCTCGGCGATGGTGGGATCCTCCGGACGCAGGCCCAGGTTGGCGCCGGGCAATCCCACCTTGCTGAGACCGGTGCGGAAGGGCGACTGGCCCGTGATGAAGGCCGAGCGCCCCGCCGTGCAGCTCTGCTCGCCGTAGCCGTCCGTGAACAGCATGCCCTCGTTGGCGATGCGATCGATGTTGGGCGTGTGGTAGCCCATCATACCTCGGTTGTACGCGCTGGTGTTCCAGTAACCGATGTCGTCACCCATGATGACGAGGACGTTCGGCTTCTTGCTCTTGCCGGCGGCGACCACGTCCGCCGTCTTCACCAACGCCGCAGCGTGGGGCTTGTAGACCGTCTTGGTCAGCTGGACCTCTTGCGGCCCGCTGGGTGCGGCTGCCTGCTGAGCCGGCGCCTGCGCGGTCGTCTGCTCTTCGCCCGCCTCGGCCTTTTCTTTGGGACCGCAGGCCAAGCTGCCCAGCCCCGCGACTGCTGCGACCAGCCAGCTGCTCTTGCTCATCCACGCATGCGTCATCGTCGTCTTCCTCGCCCGTTGATTGCCCATGGCACTGATACGCCCGCCTCGTTGCGCTTGGCAAGCGCGCGCCGTGCGCGCTTCAGCGCCTTCGTCCAACTCTTCGGCTCCGGCGACGCCGCGCTCGGACCGAATGCTGAGCCTTCGATGAGAGCCAGCGCCTTCGCCGCCGATTCATCGGCTCTGCGGACGGGCTCCAGCGTTCGCTCGCTGCGCAGCGGAAAGCGAGCCAGCAGCCAGCCGTAGAGCTCGCGCAACTGCGCGACCGGCGAACCCGCGGACAGGGAGCGCAACACCCGAGCGAAGGCTCGCTGTTCGGCGCGAAGCTCGCGCCAACGTCGCTCGAAGCCGAAGGGGCCGTTCCGTGCACGCTGCCACGCGAACGTCACAATCCCGGCCAACAGCGCCACCACCAAGCCGAAGCCCGCCAGCTGGATGGCCCCGACACTGCCCCACATCCCCCAGCCCAGGCTCGTGTTCGGCCAGGCCCAGAAGTCCACGGCCGGTGCGTGGGCCGTGTGGTATCGCCCGGTCGCCGGCTCGAGCCAGCGCACCTCGAGGGCAGGCAGCTCGTAGTGTCCCACCCGCTCCACCACGTAGGTCGCCACGAAGGTGCGGCTGGCCTGGAGCTCGCCGCGCTCGGCGCTCGAGCCGTCACGAGGGCTGGCAGGATGGAGCGAAAGACCGTCGATGGCGGCGAAGCGCAACGTCGGCAGCGCGATGGGATCGGTCCCTTCGGCGTCGAGCTCGAGCGTCCGCGTGAAGCCATCGGCCACACGCAGGCCCGACAAGTCGGAAGACAGCTCCTGGCGAAGCGTGACTCGCGGCGCGACCACCAGCTCTTCGCTGGCTCCTGGCGGGAGCGCCGCGGGAAAGTCGAGCGCTGCAGAAACGGCGGTGTGCACCGCTCGGCCCTCGTTCCAGCGGGCGCGGAGCGGCGGGACGGTCACGGTCCCCGCGCTCTGCGGAATGACCAGCAGCGTGCGGTGCTGCACGAGCACGTGTTCGCCGTCCTCTTGCACCTCGTCGGGAGGCGGCGCCTCTTCACGAAAGCGCGCGATGGCGCCCGTCACACGGACTTCGTCGAAGTCGAAAGCGGGAGCTGGGCCCTGATCGGACCAAGCCCGTCGAAGCTGTACGTCGAAGCGCACGGCCTGACCCACCCAGGGACGCTCGGGACCGCTGCGCACCAGGACGACGTGGGGCTCGCTCATGGCGCCCTCCCCGGGGGCGCCGCATCGACGGGCGCCGCATCGACGGGCGCCGTGGCGCTGCGCGCAGCTTGGGCCGCCAGCTTTCGTTTGAGGAACTCGGTCGGCTCGGTGGACAGGTGCTCCAACCAAACGCCCTGCTCCACCTCGCCGGCTCGGCTGCTTTCGGCGGGCTTGGTGTCGGGTGTGTCGCTGTGCGGCTTCACCACCACGGTGTCCTGGCTGAGCCGGGTGGCCGCGTCGTCGCTCCCCGGATCGGCGACCTTCATGTCGCCGTGGTCCGTGTCTTCTTGCAGGGAGCGGAGCAGCTCCTCGATGCGGTCCCGATTGGCGCGGGCCTGGCGGAACGTCGGTCTCGAGCGCAGCGCTTCGTCGTAAGCGTGGACGGCGCTTTGCAGTTTGCCGCCCTCGGCATAGGCGTTGCCCAGATAGAAGAGGCTGTCGGCGTCGTCACGACCGACGAACTGCGCGGCGGCTTCGTCCCATTTCTCGGCCGCGTAGAACGACAACCCCTTCCACACCGGATCCTCGAAGCGCTGGGCCGCGCTCAGGTAGTCTCCGCGCTCGAAGGCGAGCCGCCCTTGCTGATCGGGCGTGAGCCAGATCCCCTCCAGCCACGGCGAGCACCCCTGCAGACCCACGACGGCGAGCGCCACCAGCAGGCCGCGCGCGCGGCGGCGCAGCGCAAAGCCCGGGCGGAACCAGAGCGCCAGCCCCACGGCGAGCGGCCAGGCCCAGACGGGCCCCTCGTCCTGCCAGAAGCCCTGATCCCGCGGCGGGACGTGCCGCCCCCGGCTCGTCGCCAGATCGGACAGCAACCTCGGGACGTCCCGGCCGGAGTACGAGAGGGCGACGGACGCATCGACGAGCCGTTCGAGCTCGCCCTGTTCGGCGTCCGCCGCGCCCAACACGAGCGCCACGGTCCCCAGGCCGCGACGGCGCGCGAGCGCCCCCAGCGCCTGGGCGCCGGCCGATGGCAGACCATCGCTGACAATCAGCAACGCCGGAAACGCGGGGCTCTCGTCGACGAGCCCCTCCACCAGTCGCGCCGCACCAACGAAGTCCTGGCCGTCGCTCGGCATGAGCTCGGGCGACAAGGCGCCCACGTAGGGTTCGAGGGCGGCGACGTCGTCGGTGAATGGCAAAAGCACATGGGAGGAGCCCGCCACCACGACCAACGCGGTCGGCGAGGTGGGGCGGGCCCGCAACAGATCGATCAGCTCGAGCCGAGCGCGCTCGGCTCGGCTCGGCTTCACGTCGGTCTTCGCCATCGTCTGCGACAGCTCGAACACCACGATCAGCGGGCTCTGAGCGGGATCCCCGCCGCGCCACTGCGCCCGGTAACAAGGTCCGGCCGCGCAGAACACGGCGAGGCAGCCGAGCCCCATCACCAACAGCTCGGGACCGAAACGTCGGGCCAGGGGCTGTTTGGTCTCGAGCCGCGCCAACAGCTCGGCGCGGATCACCCGCCGCCAGGGCGAGGCGGCACGCGCCTGCACGAGGCAGCTCAGCCCACCCAGGACGAAGGGCACCAAGAGCCAGAGCAGCTCCGGTCGCAAGAAATGGAAACGCGACCAGAGCTCAAGCACGGCGCCTCCCCAGCTCGACGGCGGCGTCGAACACGACGGACAGGGCCGCGACGGCCAGTACCAGGCCGAGCAAGAGCAGCGGGACGAAGGCCACCGAGCGGCGAGGCTGGAAGCTGGAGAGGCGGCGGCGGATGGGCTCGAGCCGATCGATCTCCGCGTAGATGGCGCCCAGATCGGCGGCGCTCGTGGCGTGCAGGTAGCGCCCACCGGTGAGCGAAGCCATCTCGCGCAGCACCGCCTCGTTCAGGCTCTCCTCGCCGAGGCCGGTCGGATCACCGATCCCCACCAGGTAGAGACGCACGTGTTGCTCGGCGGCGATGCGAGCGGCCTGCGTGGGACGCACCAGCGAGCCCGTGTCGTTCCCGTCGGTCAAGACCACGGCCACCCGATCCTTGGCCTCGCTGCGTTGGAACAGGCGCAAGCACAAGCCCACCGCGTCGCCGAGCGCAGTCCGGGGTCCAGCCATGGCCACGTCCGTCTCGTTCATCAAGCGCTGCACCACCGCCGTGTCGGTAGTGAACGGAACCTGAACGAAAGGTGCATCGCCGAAGACGATCAGCCCCAGCCGATCGCCATGGCGCGCTCGAACGAAGTCGCCTACGGCCGCCTTCACCACATCGAGGCGGGAGCGGCGCGGCGCCTCGGGCGTAGCCAGGTCGATGGCCGCCATCGAGCCCGACAGATCGACGGCCAGCAGCAGATCGCGGGCCGATACTTCACGGGTGATCGGCGCCCCCAGCTCCACCGGGCGCGCCAGCGCCAGCAGCAACGACAGCCAGAGCACGCCCAGGATCAGCCAGCGGACCCGCGTGCGGGTATTCTCCCCCCGGGGCGCGGGCGCCTGAGCCAGCCGCTGCAGGCGCCGAAAGAACGAGACGCGCAGGCTGGGGCTGGGACGCTCGTAGCCAGGCAAGTAGCGGTGGGCCAAGTAGGGCAACGGCGCGAGCAGGAACACCCACGGCCACTCCAGCTCGCAGCGCCCACCCAGGAGCGCCGCGAAGGCCGAACCCAGCTCGGCGCCCGTCACGAGTCGCCTCCATTCGAGCTCGAGGCGCCGGTGATCCGGTGCCGTCGAATCCAGGCGCGACTCGCGGCGAACAACGGCTCGATCGCCTCGCTCGACAGGCCCGCGGCGCCCCGCTCCGACCAGCGAATCAATGCCTCGCCCGCGCCGCCCTCGAAGCCGCAACCAGGACCGCTCGCAATCAAGAAGTCGCGCCAGCGAGCGCCGCTGAGCGACGCGACCCGCTCGCGACCGAACGAATCGAGCGCCACCTGCTTGAGCAGCGTGAACACGAGCGGCAACGAGGCTGGCGCCGTCTCCAACCCGGCCAAGGCACGCAGGGCGCGGCGACGGGGCGCGCGCTGCCGGAACCGCCGCACGCCGAGCGCGAGGCCGAGGACGACCAGGAGGCCGAGCAAGCCCAAGGTCAGCCAGGCGCCGGCGGTGACCGGGCGCCACTCGACCGCCGCGGGGAGTTCGGGCTGCTCGAACGTCGAGCCCAGGGTGCCGAAACCACCGCCTCGTCGAAAAGAGGGCACGACGGGCGTCACGCTCGGGACCTCCCCAAGACGACGCGCAGACGCTCGACCACGTCGTCCTCGGTCGAAAGCTCGAAGCCCACGGCGCCCGCGTCGCGCACGTAGGCCTCGAAGGTCGCCTGCTCGTCACGGTAGGCGCGGCCGAAGCGCTCACGAAAGCCAGCGTCGGCGGCCGGCAGGACACGCTCGTCGATGCCATCGCTGACGCGGACCCGGCCTACGTCGGGCAGCTCGCGTTCCAGCGGATCGGTCACCCAGACCAGGACCAAGTCGTTGTGGCGACGCAGGCGTTCGAACGAAGCTCGCGCCGAGTCGGACAGGTCGCGGAAGTCCGAAAGCACCAGGATCAGCGCGTCGTGTCCGGCCAGTCGCGCCGCAGCGCCGAGGGCCTCGGCTGCGTCTCGGGGTGCCGCTGGCACGGCGTCGAGCAGCGCTTGGTTGGACTCGACCAGCGACTCACAGAGTCGTTGCACACGGGCCACGCTGCGTTCGGGGCGCAGGGCCCAATCGCGCTCCGCACCGAACAAGTAGGCCCCCACCCGATCGCCCCGCGCCACGGCGCTCCAGGCGACCAACGCGGCGAGGCGCGCGGCCGCCACCGACTTCATGCGCGTCTGGCTGCCGAAGAACATGCTCGGCCGCTGGTCCACCACGAGCAGCACCGGACGGTCTCGCTCTTCGCGATACACGCGCACGAACGGTCGCCGCGCCCGGGCCGTGACCCGCCAATCGATGCTGCGCACGTCGTCGCCCGCCACGTAAGCGCGCAGCTCCTCGAAATCGAGACCGCGACCCCGCAACCGCGAGCTGCGCTCGCCGGCGAGCAAGCTGTTCTTGGCCTGGTGGGGCAGCAGGCTGAGGTCGCGCGCACCCTGGCGGAGGCCGACGAGTTCGTCGAGCCGGACCACTACGCCTGGATCGAGCGCCGCCATGCTGCTCAGCCGGTGATGGCGACGACGTCGAGCAGCTTGGCGACGACCTGGGTGGCGCCGATGTTCTTGGCCTTGGCTTCGTAGGCCAAGATCAAGCGATGTCGCAGCACGGAAGGTGCCACCGCGCGCACGTCGTCGGCCGTGACGTAGTCACGCCCATCGAGCCAAGCGCGCGCGCGGCTGACCTTGTCGAGCGAGAGCACCGCGCGCGGCGAAGCCCCCACCTCGATCCACCTGCCCAACTCGGCGTCCAGCTCGGCTGGGTTGCGAGTGGCGACGACCAGATCCACCAGGTAGCGCTCGACGTTCTCGGCGACCTGGACCGTCTCGGCAATCTCGGCGCGAGCCGCTCGGATCAGCTCGATCGAGCCGCCGCTGGGCCGGCTGGGCTTCTGCTCTTCGCCCCGGACCAGGCGCAGGATCCCCAGCTCGCTCTCGCGCGATGGGTAGCCCACCTCGACGTGGAGCAAGAAGCGATCGAGCTGCGCCTCGGGCAGCGGGTAGGTGCCCTCTTGTTCGATGGGGTTCTGCGTGGCGAGCACGAAGAACGGCTCGGGCAAGGCGTGTGTCTCGCCGCCGACCGTGACCTGCCGCTCTTCCATCGCCTCCAGCAAGGCGGCCTGCACCTTCGCAGGCGCGCGGTTGATCTCGTCGACCAGCACGACGTGACCGAAGATGGGGCCCGGATCGAAGGCGAACTCTCCGGACTCGGCCCGGTAAACCAGCGAGCCGGTGACGTCCGACGGCAGTAGATCGGGTGTGAACTGCAGGCGCCGGAGCTCCACGCCCAGCGCTGCGGCCAGCATTTTCACCGAACGCGTCTTGCCCAGGCCCGGCAGACCTTCGAGCAGCGCGTGGCCCGAGCAGAGCAGCGCCAAGAGCAAGCTCTCGACCACCTGCTCCTGGCCGATGATGGTGCTCTGCACGGCGGCGCGCAGCGCCGCAACCTCTTCCCTTTTGCTCCCCACGGCGAACGAGTATCGTCTTCGGTCTCGGATGGAGTCAAAGGCGGGATCTGTGAGAACTTGGTTGGATACGTTGGCTGAGCTCCGGGTTTCGTCGAGCGCCCTGCTTCTCGCTGCTTTTGCGACGGGCTGCGCCCCAGCCGCTGGATCCTGCCCGGATCCCGCGAGCCCACCGCCCGCCGCCGTCGTCGCTTCGCCCCAGGCTACCGCTAGCCCCTCGCAAGAGGGTCACTCTGCACCCAGCCCTTTTGCGCTGCTTCGTTTTTGGCGCGAGGGCGAGAGCAAGCGGCGCATCGTCGACTTCGTGGCTGCCACGACCGATCCAGCCAGCCCCAGCTACGTGGCACCGAGCGAGCGGATCGCGGTGTTCGACAACGACGGGACGCTGTGGAGCGAGCAGCCCGTCTACTTCCAGCTCTCGTTCGCTCTCGATTACGCGCAGACCCAGCTCGCCAAGAGCCCGGCGCCCAGCTGGGCCAGCCGCCCTTGGGCGACTCGGCTGAAGAAGGAGGGCCCGGCCGCTGCGGCGAAGTTCGACGAGAAGACCCTGCTCGAGATCGTCGGCGTCAGCGAGGCGCAGGAGGCCGAAGCCTACCGCGCCGCCGTCGCCGACTGGTTCGCGCGGGCTCGGCACCCGCGCTTCGAGCGCCGCTACGATCAGCTCACCTTCGCTCCCATGGTCTCGCTCCTCGGCTACCTGCGCGAGCGCGGCTACAAGACCTTCATCGTGACGGGCGGCAGCCTGTGGTTCGTCCGAGCCTTCGCCGAAGAGGCCTACGGCGTACCGCCCGAGCAGGTCGTGGGCACCACGCTGGGCGAGAAGTACGAGCTGCAGCAGGGCCGCGGCGTCGTCACGGGTGACGGCAAGCTGACCTTCGTCGATGACGGCCCGGGAAAGCCGGTCGGCATCCATCGCGCCATCGGTCGCCGGCCGATCATCGCAGTCGGCAACTCGGACGGCGACCGCGAGATGCTGGAGTACACGACCACGCAAGCTGGTCGGCCCACGCTCGGCATCCTGGTCCACCACGACGATCCCGAGCGCGAGTGGGCCTACGATCGGGCCTCCCCGATCGGTCGGCTCGACAAGGCGCTGGACCAAGTGCCGACCGCCAACTGGCTATTGGTCAGCATGAAGGACGACTTCGAGGCCGTGTACGAACCGGCCCCGACCCCCGTCTCCCTGGGCTATCCCGGCAGCCCCTGAGCTCGCCGGGCTGCCGCGCGGATCAGTCCAGCGCGTCAGCCCCGCGGATCAGTCCAATGTGCCTGCCCCGCGGCTCGATGGCCGAACCGCTGGCTCAGCGACCGCCGATGCCCAAGCTGAAGCTCATGTAGAGCTGCTCGGGGCCATCGCCGGACGAAGCCAGGTAGTTGAAGCGTGTCGCGGCCGTCAGCGTCACACCCTTGAGCGGGACCTCGACACCCAGCTCGGGAGCGAAGGCCCAATGCCACGAGTCCTCGACGAAGGCGTACACGCCCATGTCGACCTCGCGCACCGTGCGGGCGCCGCCGAAGTTGATGGCAGCGTAGGGATCGGGACTCTTGGTCTTCTCCAGACCGAGCAGATCCTGCAGGGAGTAGAGGACGCGGCCGTAGAGCGGGTTGACCGAGATGGCACGCGCCTGCATGCCGCCCAGGGTGATGTTGTCGATGACGACTTCTTGCTCGCTCTTGTCGTACCAGGACTGCCAGGCCGCCATGAAGCCAACGGCCACGCCCCCCGGCAGGTGGTAGCGCGCCTGGAAGCTGATGCCCTGGACGCCGAACACGTTGATGTAGTCGGTGCTCGAGCCAACCGGCAGCGTCATGTCCCAGGCCACGCCCAAGAAGAACGGCGAACGCTGGGCCGTGGCCGGATTGGGGGAGAGACCATTCTCACTGTAGTCGTCGGGCACGCGAGCTCCGGCGGCGACGGGCGGAGGCTCCGTTGCGGGCGGAGGTTCACTGGCAGCCGGCGCGGGCTCGGCAGGTGCGGCGGCGACGGGTGCAGCAGCGGTGGCAGGCGCAGGCTCGGCAGGCGCAGGTTGCGCACTGGTTGGCGCCGGCTGGGCTGCGGGCGCCGCGGCGGGCGCAGCCGGCGCGGGCGCAGTGGCGGGCGATGCGGCGGGCGATGCGGCCGGTGCAGCGGGCGTCACGACCGGTGGGGGAGCGGTCGTGGTCGCTTGGGCGAAAGCCGAGCTCGGCAGCAGCAAGAGGGCCGGCAGCGCCGAAAGGAACGGCGATGCGAGATGGAGCGGAGAGCGACGCATCACTGGACCTCCAGGTAGGGCGACTGCTTGAACGCCTTGTCGACGCCCTCGTTGATCCGCTCCGGGAAAGTCTTGTCGGACGCTTGCTCGTACAAGCCCGAGAGCGCGGCGAACCAGGCGCTGGTGAGCTTGCCGTCGGGCGTGGTCTGGGAGTTGTCGATCAGGTTCAGCAAGATCGTCCCCATGGGCAGGTTGTAGACGTAGCTGACCGGCGGGTACCAGCAGTAGTAGTAATAGTAGGGGTCACACCACCAGTAGCCGTACGCGTAGAACCAGTTGTTGCGAGTCACCGCTCCGAGCAGCAGCGTGACGTCGGGGTTCTCGTCCTGGGCCACCTCTTGGTAGCCAATGGCTTCCATGTTCCGGCGCACGGCATCGATCAGGTCCTGATCGTAGCGATGGTCGAGTTCGAAGCAGGTCTCCAGGTTCAGCTCGCCACCTGCCCCGCCGAGCGGGATCACGCCGTCTTCACCGGCTACCTGGCACAGGTCGACGACCTGGTCGGTCAGGGCATAGGTGCCGAAGGCCGAGTAGTCGCGTTCCTCGTCCTCGATGGTGATGACCACGTCCGTCTCGGACGTCGTCAGCCCCTCGAAGGAGCAAGCCCCCATGCTCAACCCCGCGGCTACGAGCGCTCCAGCCGCCAGATGCTTCCCGAACATGTGGAGATCGTTAAGGCCAGAGGCGCGCTCCAGTCAAGGGAACCGGCGGCAGCGACCGCCCAAGCCCCCTCCGCGTGACGAACGTGGAACGCCGGCTCCGCTGCGCCACGGTCGCGCCCAGAACACCGAGCCAGTGTGGCGGCAAAGTGGCGGCAAAGCGCCGCCACGGAGCGCTC
Organism: Polyangiaceae bacterium; assembly: GCA_035456245.1. Classification (GTDB taxonomy): domain Bacteria; phylum Myxococcota_A; class Polyangia; order Polyangiales; family Polyangiaceae; genus NIC37A-2. The sequence continues at coordinate 7,758 of DATIDO010000509.1, read as the reverse complement.
AGGCCGCGCTGAGCTCCGCCTCGGCATTGAGCAGGGCGTTCGAGCAGAGCGCTCTGCCTGAGCGCTCTGCCCCGCGCTCGGAATGACCGCTCAAGCAGACCGCAGCTGCTCGTAGGCTCGACGAATCGCGTCCGCACCGTCACGCCGACCGATCTCGACTTGGTGCTTGGTGTGGAACGCCAGCGCCTCGCTGAGCACGCCAAAAGTCGAGTGCGCGAATTTGGGCCGGTGGAGCATGTGAATGCTGGCCATCACCGCCCGCACCGCGGCCGCGCCGAAGCCCTGCCCCTCGTGGATGACGGACGAATGCTTCACGATGCCCGCTCCCGTCTTCAGAAACTCGGCAATACCTGCGCGCGCGCCCGCGTCCGGGGGCTTGCTCCCCACGTCGACCACCTGCATCACGCCGATCCCCTCCGGATAGCGAGCGCCGAGCTCGGTGACGAGAGTCGCAGCGTGCTTCATTGCGTCGTAGGTCGTCTCCTGCTGCCAGATCATGAACAGCATGTTGAACGCCACCGCCTTGCGATGGTTTCGGTCCCGTTCGACCAGGTGAAAGGCAGGACCAGTGGGGAGCAGGGGCATGGGCTCAGCGCGACGAGGACGACGACGAAAAGATGCCGTCCGGATCGAACGGCGACGACCGAGTGGTCCCCCCGCGCTCTCCGAACTGGTGGCCGGATCGATAGCGCATTCCGCCCCCTTCGCGACAGAGCCGATCGAGCCGTTCGAGTACGGCGAGCGCCGCTGGGTGATAGGCCCCGGGGATACCGAGCGGCAACACGGCGAACCCCACCACTGGTCCGTCACTCGGAAACTGGAAGGAACTCGGGCGATCCGTGTCGGCGAAAACCAGGATCCGGTGCGCGTCTCCGAAAAACGGCGGCAGCATCCGCACCGCCTGCGGCACGAGCTCACGGGCCGTGGCGGCCGGCAGCAGCACCTCGAACCACGGGTGAAACGCTTGCCAAGCTCCGGTCGCGCGCATGGCTTCGAAGCGCAAATCGTAGCGCCCCGCGAAGTCGTAGGTGTCGTCGATGCACTCACCGAGCACCCGGCCCCGGGTCTCGGGCTGCCATGTGACGTCCGCCGCCGTAGTCAGCTGAGCCGAGTAGCTCCAGCTCGTCAGTGGCACGCGGCGCCCCTCCTGGCGCGTCAGTCCGTGGAACGTCGAGCAGCAGAAGGCTTCCTGGTGCAGGACCTCGGGCAACCCGGACCAAGCCAGCAACTCGTCCAGCAAGCCGCCGAAGTCATCGTGAACGATCGTCAGGGTCCTCAACGTGGGAGGCACCTGCTCCAAGGCAAGCCGCGCGGTCGCGATCAAGCCAGCCTTCCCCTGACCGGCCAGCACGGCGTCGAAAACGTCGCGCCGTTCGCTCGGTCCAGCACGGACCAGCTCCCCCTGCCCCAGCACCGCCTCGAAGCTCCGCACCTGGGAGGCGACCAGTCCATTCCGGTGGCTGGTGGAGCCGAACCCTCCCGCCGAGAGCACGCCGCCGACGGTCAAGTCGAGATGGAGCGGCATGACCGGCGGCAGCCACCCCGTTCCCCTGCAGGCCTCCACCACGGAGCGGAACGTCGCGCCCGCGTCGACGTCGAGCGATCCTTCGGCCGCGATGGCCGAGACCCCGCTCCAGCCCGAGAAGTCCACACTGACGCCATCGTTCGGGATGGATTGACCCGCCTGGCTGCCTCCGCTGCCGCGAGCCGTGAGCCTCACGCCATGCTGCCTCGCCAGCCCAACCAGCAGCCGCAGCTCCGCCGTCGAGCGCGGAGCCGCCACTAGCCAGGTGTTGCCCTGAGCATGGCCGCCGAAGTCGCGGGACGCGCGCGCCAGCAACTCGGGAGCGCGTGAGTGCTGGACCCCTCCGGCCGCCAACTCCTCGACGAAGGCCTCGCGCGCACTCACGTTCGCCTCACTCTTGCGCCGGGTTCCCGTGGGGGCCCCTCGGCGGCAAAGCCGCGAAGGGAGGCCGCGAGTTGGCCCGGGGCCGCACACCCATGGCCAGCGCCAAGTCGTCGGCCAAGAGCGTCATCGACTCGAAAGTCTTGTCGATGGCGCCGAGCACTTCGCTCACCTCGAACTGAGGGATCTCGATGGCTGCCAGCCAGGCGCTTGCGTTGTCTTCGAACACCTCGTGCGCGGCCTCGATGGCTTGGTGGCGACGCGCGAAATACTGCAGCCCCTCGTCGTGACCCATGCGCTCGAGGAAGCCGATGACTCGCCCGAAGAACTCGGCTCCCACGGCCTCGAGGCACAGCGACACGATCAGTCGGGTGAAATCCGAGCTGGCGTGGATGACCTCACTGACCAGCGAGTAGCCCACGTCGCGCGTCAGCCTGTGGTTCTCGTCGAACATCGATTGGACGTCGCACGGAACACCGAGGCGCTTCAGATCGGAGAGGAACCATTGGTCGTGGCCGCGGTCCTCTGCCTCGTGCGTCTGGGCGATCACCTGCAGGTTGGGATCCAGGCAGGTCTGCCGCGCCAGGCGCAGCACGTCTTGGAAGGACATGACGAAGAACGACAGGCGGGGCACGAAGGCCCGGACGTCCTCGATGGTCCCCTCACCCTCCAGGCGGCGGAGGAAGGGGTGCTCGGCCAGTAACCCCTGCCTGCGCGCGATGATTTCCTGCATCGCGCCGAGCGTGGTCGGCTCGGGCGTCTGCACGCGGATGCGGCGCTCGCTGGTCTGTTCGGCCGTCGGGCGCTGGGCGCCGATCGAGTAGACCTCCGGCGCGATGTAGCTGGTGACACGCAAACCGCTCTTGGCGGCGCGCAGCGACACGTAGGTGAGCAGCCCGCGGCCGGCTCGCAGCGGACGTCCGGCCACGGCGCGCAGTGCGCGAGTCAGGCGGGACGCGTCGGCCTCGCCGAGGAATCCCGAGGCGCGATCGGCAGCTTCGGCGTCGTTCGGCACGTAGCAGCGAACGGGCACGTGCAACGTCGCTTCGGGCTCCGGATCGCCCGGCCGATAGGAGAAGCAGGTCAGGACCGGTCGAGCGTTGTAAGGTCCTTCGAAGCCCGTCAGCTCACGCAGCCATTGGCGCGCCTGCCCGGCAGGCAGCACGCCGTCCACCAAGCGCTCCACGTCCTCGACGGAGGAGCGGCCGAGGTAGACCTTCACCCGCGCCTGCTGAGCCGGCCGCAGATCCAAGGAGAAATAACGCAGCTCGGCGCGCTGCTCGGAGCTCTGCATGTGCTGAGCCAGGTGCTCCCACGCCGAGCCCATGCCCAAGCGCTCCAGCGCTTCGCGCACCAGATCCGGCGCCGCGCTGGCGCCGAGCACCTGCGGGTTCAGGTAGGCCTTGTAGAGGCAGTCGCGCGCGCCCAGTTCGGCAGCGTGCCACAGCTGGAAGCGCACCGGCGTCTCGCTCGGGCGAAACAGCTCGACCACGCGATCGAACGCCTCGAGGTCGGCCTTGCCGGCGGCCGCCAAGCGCGCGTTCAGCTGCAAGCCAGCCTCGAAGGCCGAGGTCAGGCGCACCTGAGCCCCCTGCGATTCGGTGAGCAAGCGCAGCTTGGGCTCGCCGCCATCGAACGCCACGGAGAATTCGAATGGTGTGCCGTCGTCGGAGATGTCGGAGGGCCAGGGCGGCACCTCGCCCGAGGGCCAGCTGGCCCACGGGCTACTCATCTCCTCGAACAAGGCGACCATGCGCTCCAGCTCGCGCTCGGGCAGATCGAGCGCCTCCGCCAGGGCCTCCAGCTTGGCGATGGCGATGTCACCGAGGAGGGCCTCACCCGGCTGACGCTTGGCTCGTGTCGAAAGTCCCATTCGTTTGCTTCCTTTCAACCGAAGATGCCGGGACCAGGCGTCAGGATGCCGCCCGGATCCGAAAGCGCCTTGAGAACCTTGAGGCCGGGGAACGCCAGGCCGAAATGCTTGCGCCAATCCTTCTCGTCGAAGTCGAGCGTGCCGATTGGGTAGCGCGCGCCGCCCACCGCCTTGGCCTCGTCGTAGAGGCGCCGGTTGCGAGCGCGCATGCGCGCGTCGAAGTCGGCGTCGAAGCCGGGCGCGGGCGCGGCGGTGAGGATGTCGAAGAGATAGAACCAGCGATCGCAATCGGGGGACTGGAGCAGCGGGGCGTCGAGCAGGCCGCGGCGCTTCTGCGGAAACAGCAACAAGAAGCCCGTCGGGCCCACGTCCTCGAAGGTCAGGCTGGCGGTCACGCGCGTCACGTAGGGTTCGACCGTGCGGTCGGGCAGGAAGACGTCGAACCAGGGGTGCTGCACGCCCTCCCACAGTCCGATGCTGCGGAAGAACTCGACGGCCATGTCGACACGCAGCGCGAAGATCGAGAACGGCATGTCCTGGTAGGCCGCCGATGCCGGCGGAGCGCTCAAGCCACGGAGCAGGTGCTCGGTGTCCGGAGGCGAGGTCGGCTCGAAGCCGATGCCCATGGTGAGCTGGTAGTTCCAGCCACCCGTGCCGTTGGGAATGCCGAAGTTGTAGCAGTCGTCGAACTCACCGCGCTCGAGCACCGTGCGCATGTCGGTGAAGAACGTCGCGGCGTTGGCGTAGTCGAGCGTGTAGACGCGCACCAAGGTGGGCGCGGGCACCAGCTCGACGGTGGCGCGGGTGATGATGCCGAGCTGCCCGAGTCCCGCCAGAACGCCGGCGAAGAGCACGGGGTTCTTCCGCTTGGAGGCGACGATCAGGTCACCCTTGCCGTCGACGAACTCGATCTCGCGCACGTTGTCGACCTGAGCACCGGCGCGAGGACTGGACGAGATGCCACCGACGCTCAGCGTGCCGCCGATCGACAGACCCAAGTAGCCCGTCAGCGCTGGCGGCGTCAGCCCGTGCGCCAAGGTCTGCTGCAACAGGTCCGACCATTTCAGACCGGCATCGACGATCGCGTGGTCGGAGCCGATCGAGTGGACCGTCGCCAGACTGCCCATTTCGATGACCAGGCCACCCTGAACCAAGGCCTGTCCGAAGGTGGTGTGCCCCTGACCGCGCGCAGCCACCAGGATGCCGTGGCGACGGCAGAAGCGGATCATCTTCTGGATGTCCGCGACCGAACCAGGACGGAGGACGGCGAGCGGGGTAACGGTCTGGGAGTAGCCGGCGTCCACCGAAACCGCTGCCAAGCTGCTCGGATCGGTCAGCAGCTGGCCATCCAGGGCCGGGACCTTCGAAAGCGGCCCGCCGCCCGAACCACCGACCCAGGCCCTGGCCCCGCTGCTGAAGCCGAGCACAGCCAGCGCACTCACACCGCCCAGAACATCACGCCGAGAGACCGTCTTCGTCACGAGCTTCCTCCTGGGTCGGCTGACCAGTCACCGACGCCTAGCTCCAGCTCTATCAAAGCGCTCCTGGTCAAGATAGACACACGGCCGGTTGGCCGCCAATTCGGTAGGACAAGGTGGACCAGCCGAACACCTCTACCAAACAGCTCATACAAGGGCTTCGCGCATGGGGTGACCCGAACGAATCACCATGAGCTAGCTCAAATGCGGCAGCTCGGCGTGCAGGCGCCCGCACCGTGTTCCGCATGGGTAGTTGACAAGCGTGCCGCGAGTCGGTTCAGCACCCCGATCGCTCGGCGAACGCGTGTCGAGCCGTGCTGGGCCGGCAGCCCGTAGCGCCGGCCGGCCCTTCGCTCCATCTCGGGCCCCAGCACGCCCCAGCCCTCGAAAGGGCCCCGCGTGACTGCGGCCTCGCCGCCCGAGCGACTCGCCGAATCGCCTGACTCGTTTGAGTCAGCTGCGGGATCGGGGTCGACGGAGCCGTCCGCGCCAGGTCGCTCGGCTCGGAGCATCACCCGAGGTGCTGCGAAGTGCCCGGCGCCCGGCCGACACCGTGCCTCGGCGCCCGCCCCGAAATCCGGTCAGTCATCCTGGGCCATCGGAACGACCGTGCGGGGGTCTCGGGCCCGCGAGGGCGAGAAACAGAAAGGCCGAGCGCTGGTCCTTCCCTCACCTTCGGGGTGAGTTCGGGACCGATGCTCGGCCGTCCGCAGCGTGCGCCCATGCACGCTCAGGCGCGCGCTCAGACGTGCAAGGGATCGAGCTTGTCGGGGTCCACGCCGAGATCCGCGATGGCCTGGGCCACCACCTTGGCGTCGAGCTTGCCCTGCTTGCGCAGCGTATCGAGCACGCCGATCACGATCATTTCGCGGTCGATCTCGAAGTGACGACGCAGCGCCTCGCGCGTATCGCTCATGCCGTAGCCCTCGGTGCCCAAGGAGGTGAGCGTGCCGGGGACCCACTCACGCACCAGATCGGACATGGCCTTCACGTAGTCGCTGGCCGCGATGAAGGGCCCCTCGGCGCCCTGGAGCGCCTGAGTGAGGAACGGCACGCGCTGCTCGCTGGTCGGGTGCAGACGGTTCCAGCGATCACACTCGAGCGCGTCGAAGCGCAGCTGCTGGTAGCTGGTCACGCTCCAGATGTCGGCGGTGACGCCGTACTTCTCGGCCAGCAGGTCGCGCGCCTCCAGCACGCGGTTCAGGATCGGACCCGAACCGAGCAGCTGCACGTGCAGGCCCTTCTTCTCCGCCGCCGACTGGTAGCGGTAGATGCCGCGGATGATGCCCTCGCGCGTCTGGTCGAGGAGCTGCTGATCCGCCGCACCGCCGACCTTCTCGGCCCACTTCGCGGTGCCGGGCATGGCCGGCATGGTGAAGTCTTCGTTGTAGACCGTCAGGTAGTAGAAGATGTTCTCTTCCTTGGCGTACATGCGGTCCATGCCGTCCTCGATGATGACGGCCAGCTCGTAGGCGAACGCAGGGTCGTAGGCCTTGATGCTGGTGAAGGCCATGCAGTGCAGGAGGCTGTGGCCGTCCTCGTGCTGCAAACCTTCGCCGTTCAGCGTCGTGCGACCAGCGGTGGCTCCCAGCAAGAAGCCGCGCGCCATGCTGTCGCCGGCGGCCCAGATCTGGTCGCCGACGCGCTGGAACCCGAACATCGAGTAGAAGATGTAGAACGGGATCATCGGCTCGTTGAACACCGAGTAGCTGGTCGCTGCTGCGGTGAACGAAGCCATCGAGCCGGCTTCGGTGATGCCCTCTTCGAGCACCTGGCCGTCCTTGGCCTCCTTGTAATAGAGCATTTTGCCCTTGTCGATCGGCTCGTACAGCTGACCTTCGGCGGCATAGATGCCCACGGACCCGAACAGCGCGTCCAGACCGAACGTGCGCGCTTCGTCCGGGATGATCGGCACCACGCGGCGGCCGATCTTCTTGTCGCGGATCATCTTGGCGAGCAGGCGCGAGAAGACCATGGTGGTCGACGCCTCGCCCTTGTCCATGCCCTGATGGAACTCCTCGTACATGTTGGGCTGGGGCAGCTCGAGCGGAACCTGGATACCAGGTCGACGCGAGGGCATGACGCCGCCGAGCTGACGGCGACGCTCCAGCATGTACTCGACCTCGGGGCTCTGCATGCCCGGGTGGTAGAAGGGCGCCTCCTTCAGCTTGTCGTCGGAGATCGGCAGATCGAGCAGATCACGGAAGTGCTTCAGCTCGTCCTGACCCATCTTCTTCTTCTGATGGGTGGTGTTGGCTCCCATGAAGCCTTCACCGAGGGTCCAGCCCTTCACCGTGTGACAGAGGATGGCGACCGGGCGACCCTGGCCACGCAGGCTCATCGCGCGATGGTAGGCCGAGTACAGCTTGCGGAAGCTGTGACCGCCGCGACGCAGCGCGCCGACTTCGTCGTCGCTGAGGTGCGAGACCAGGTCGAGCATGCGCGGGTCGAGACCGAAGAAGTCCTTCCGCACGCTCTCACCGCTGGCGTTGGTGAGCCGC
>DATIDO010000508.1:0-5938 GCA_035456245.1 Polyangiaceae bacterium | reverse complement strand
GTGATCGCGGGCGGCGGCGGCGGTGGCGGCGGTGGTGGCTGCGAGATGGCGATTGTCATCGGCGGCGCCGGCGGCGCTGGTGGCGGTGGCACGGGTGCCAACGGAACCGATGCGCCAACCTCGGGCGGTGTGGCGGGTGGTGGTTCGGGCGGCGCGCCAGGTGTGGCTGGCGCGCGGGGCCTCGGCTGCGGCGGCTTCTTGGGCGGCGACGGCAACACCCACGGTACGGGCGGTCCCGGTCAGCAATGCTGCTGCTTCAGCGCCAACTACAACCCTGCCGGTGGCGGTGGCGGCGGCGGCTTGGTCAACGGCGGTGGTGGTGGTGGTGGCTCGGCCGGCACGGCCGCTTGCAGCGGCAACGACAAGGGTGGTGGTGGCGGCGGTGGCGGTGGCACCTCGCTCGCCAGCGGTCTCACCGACGCCAGCTCGTCGAACGGCGTCCAGAACGGCGACGGCTCGATCACGATCACCGTCCAATAAGGGCCGGCGAACCGGCTCGTCCGAGGGGCGATCGCGCTGCGCGATCGCCCTTCTTCATTTCGGCTACTTGCCCAGATCCTCGATGCCGCCCTTCTCGGGGCTCAGCGAGACTCGAAATGGCGCGTAGGTTTGGTTTTCCTCGCTCTTCGACCAACGTGGTCGCACGCGGCCGTTGATCTCCACGGTCTTGCCCAACAGGGACTCGAGCAGCTCCCGCTGCTCCTTCTCTTCCGCTTCGCTGCAGCCGTCGCAGCTCACTGCTGCGCGCTGAGCCAGGGCCGCACCGTAGCGTGATTGAACGAACAGGATCTCGGCCGGCAGATCGATTGAGTAGAGCTCACCCTCTTTGCGCAAAGTGCCGCGCGTGTGCCAACGCAGCTCCTCGGCATCGCCTAGCGCGAGCGTGGGCCCCTTCCAAGATTTCGGATCGGTCGTGCGGGCCTGCTCTTCGTGCGCCGGGTTCTTGCAGGCGACGCCCGACAGCACGGCTCCGACGCACAGGCACACGATGATTTTTCGACTCCAGGAGTTCATTCGGCTCGGAGGCTAGGAGTGCTGGGCACTGGCGGCCAGGTGAACGCTCCGTCGCCCCGGCTGCAGGGCGAAAGGACGCCCAGCAGCCACGCGCTGCACGCAGATCACACGGAGATCGCTCATGGGCATCGAGCCCGCACGACACGAATGTCAGACTCGCACCCACGCGCGCACGTCGATTCGCGCGAATGCATCGTTGCGGCGCCGCTGGCATGCCCGTTGCTTCGTGCGCAGCATGGGAAATGCGGGACTCTCTTGGGCTTGGCTTCGCTGGGTAGGGTGCTTGGGCGCGATGGTCCCGTTGGGTTGCTCGGCCGCCGATGCCAGCTACTCAGAGGGCACCGACGGGGACGGCTACACCGCGCCATGGCCGGAAACGAACCTGGATGAGGAGCCCGGCGAGGCCGAAGAGATCGAGGGCTTTCAGCCGTTCGTGGTCGTCGATCACGATCCCTTGTCGACCTTTGCGGCCGACGTCGATACCGCCAGCTACGAATACTTCCGTAGCAGTGTCGGCGTCGCCACGCTGCCGGAAAGCGCCAGCGTGCGCAGCGAAGAGTTCCTGAACTACTTCGACTACGAATACCCGAAGCCCGGGCCGGACGACGCAGAACCCTTCACCATCTCGCTGGACAGCGCGAAGAGCCCACTGGGCCGCCCGACCACGCTTCTTCGCGTCGGCATCCAGGGCGCCGTGCACCCCAAGCCTCGCGTCAACCTCGTGTTCCTGGTCGACACTTCGGGCAGCATGGGCGAGACGTTGGCCTACGGGCAGGCGATGCTGCGCGAGACGGTCGAGCTGCTCGACGCCGAGGACAGCTTGGCCATCGTGACCTACGCCGGCGACGTCGACACGCCCCTGCCTGCCACGTCAGCGGCCAATCGCGACGCGATTTTCGCGGCCATCGACCGCTTGAGTTCGGGCGGGTCCACCAATGGCGAGGGCGGCATCCAGGCCGCCTACGCGCAAGCGGAGAGCGCCTTCATCGAGGACGGCGCCAACCACATCATTCTGTTCACCGACGGCGACTTCAACGTGGGCACCTCTTCGGACGAGGGACTGGTCGCTCTGATCGAGCAGAAGCGGAAGACCGGCATCACCCTGACGGTGGTCGGCACGCGTGCCGGCTACAACGACCGCATGCTGCAGAAGGTGACCACGGCCGGTAACGGCATCCACGGGTACGTCGGCAGCGCAGCGGAAGGCGTGCGTTACGCCCGTACCCAGATGCTGCAGACGTTGGTGCACATCGCCAAAGACGTGAAGCTGCAGGTCGAGTTCAACCCCGAGCACGTCTTTGCATATCGCCTGATCGGCTACGAGAATCGAGCGCTGGCGGACGACGACTTTCGCGACGATCTCGTCGACGCCGGTGAAATCGGTAGTGGTCACCGCGTGACGGCCCTCTACGAGTTGGCGCTGACCGAGGACGACGTGCCAGGCGATGCCGGGGCGCCCGAGTTGGCGAGCGGAGCAGCCTTCGCCGGTACGCGCGAAATACCCGCCGCGGCCCTGGTTCAGGTGAAGATCCGATACAAGGCGCCGAACGCCGTGGAGACGGATGCCGCGCTCGAAGTGCGGCAGATCCTCACGCCCGAGGAACTCTCGACCGAGCTGCCGGACTCCGACTTGGCTTGGGCCATTGCCGTCGCTCACTACGCCGAGCACCTGCAGAAGAGCCCGTACGCCAGCGCATTGGACTACGATGGGCTGCGCACGATTCTGTCGGCACAGGTGGGGACCGATCCGCTGCGCGAGGAGTTCCTGCAGCTGTTCGACAAGGCACGGCCGCTCGAGCGCTGAGAACGGCGGTTTGGCTGCCCGGCCTCGAGAACTCTCTGACCCCTACCCGTCGTTCCGTGGCGCGATCCGGCTCCGCTCGGCCACCCGTCGCGCCACGGTCACCGCGAAGCCGAGCAGCAGCATGGCCCACACGCCCAGGGCGGCCGCCAGGTAGCGGCCATTGCCCAGCAGCTGAGACAGCTCGTAGATGGCCTTGGTGACCGGGAAGAACTCCTGCTTCTGCGCCAGCACCAGCGAATCCGACACGTCCAACATTGACAGCGCGAAGGCCAGTAGGCCGCCGGCGAGCAGGTGGGGCGCCACGAGTGGCAGCGTCACACGACGGATCACGGCGAGCTGCTTGGCCCCCAGGCTGCGCGCCGCCTCCTCGAGCGTCACGCTCACCTGGTAGAGGCCTGCCTCGGTCGAGCGGACGACGAAGGGCAGGCGGCGGGTGGCGTAGGCGATGACCAAGAGCGCGGTCGGATCGACGACGGGATCCAGGAAGCCGAGCGGGCGCCCGGGGCGCGAGATGGCCAGGTAGCCGAACGCCATTACCAAGCCGGGCAAGAGCAGCGGCATCATCGAGGTGGCGTCGAGCAGTTTTCGTCCGGGCAGGCGCGTGCGCACGGTGATCCAGGCGATCGAGAAGCCCAGGACCAGATCGAGCGCGGTCGCCCAAAAGACATAGCGCAGGCTGTTGGCGATCGACGGCACGACCAGCGAGTGACCCAGGGCCGCGCGGTAGTGCTCGAGCGTGAGGCCCGTCGGCAGAGCCGTCTCGTACCAGTCGTGGCTGGACGCCAGCAGGATGACCGAGAAGTTCGGCAGGCTGGCGAGCACGAGGGAGCCAGCGACCACGCTGGTGGCCAGAATGCGCAGCGAGCGAGGGAGCTGACGGCGCTCGTGCTTGAAGTGCCCCTTGAGGCCCGCTCCCGGATCCGGCGGCCGCCCCAGTACCAGGCGAGCCAGTCCATAGAGGAGCAGAGTGAACAGTAGCGTGACCGTGACCAGCGCGTAGACCAAGGGGTTCTGGCCGATGTCCTTGAGCCCGGCGAAGATCTGCACCGAGACGACGCGCCCGTAGTCGCACAGTAGCGGGACGCCCAGCTCGGTCAGCGCCGAGATGAAGATGATGGTGAGCCCAGCGAACAGGCTGGGCGCGGCCAGCGGCAGGGTGACGCGCCAGGCGCGCCGCAGGCCGCGGGCGCCGAGCAACGAGGCGGCGCGCTCCAGCTCGGGGTTCTGCTGTTGGAGCGCGGTGGTCAGGTGGAAGAACAGGATGGGGTAGAGGTGGAGGGCGGTGAGCGCGACCACCGCACCGAAGCGGCCCTCGCGCAGCCAGTCGTACGGCGCAGCACGATCCATCAGCCCCAGCGAGACCAACACCGAGTTGAGCGCGCCCGTCGGGCCCAGCAGCTTCTGAATGCCGAGCGCGCCGACGAAGGGCGGCACGAACAGCGGCAGCGGCACGAGGGCCGCCAGCGCCTGGCGCCCAGGAAACTCGTAGCGACCGAACAGCAGCGCCAGCGGCACCCCGATCAGGGCAGCCAGGGCCGTGCTGGCACTGGCCACCAGGATCGAATTGCGGAAGCCCTCCAGGTAGATCGGGTTCTCGAACACCGCGGCCACGTAGGCCAAGGTGAAGCTGCCGTCGGGCTCGAAGAACGCGCCGCGCACGCTCTCGATCAGGGGCCAGACGAAGAACGTCCCCAAGACGAGCGAGAGCAGCACCATCGCGGCCAGGCTGCCGCGCGAGCGCAGGCCAGTGCGGGCGTCGGCGCGGGTACGCGCCATCAGCGGCCCTCCTGAGCGGCGCGCACGACGTCTCGGTAGTGGCTCCGCACCTCGCCGAGCAGCCGGTCCGCCAGCGCGACCTCGTCGAGCGGGTTGCCCCGCTCCAGGGTGGGGGCGATCTCGTCGACGACGCGTCGGTAGTCGATGCCCACGGAGGCGTCGAAGAGCGCGCTGGCTCGCGGGGGGGAGCCGTGCTCGAGCAGGGCCCGCCAGGCCTCGTGCAGTTCGTTCTCGGCGTCCACGCACATCACGCGGATGGAGAAGGAGATGGCTCGGAAGAGCGGGGCCGTCCAGGCGGCGTGGTAGGCGAAGCCGAGCGCCTCGCGGTAGGGATTGTCCTGAGGATCGGAGCGCAGGGGCGCGTACTCGGGCTCGTAGAGGGCGGGGAGGATGGGCAGGCGGCGCAGCGCGTAGCGGCGGGGGCCGCCCGCGGTGCCCACGCGGAGTGCCCAGAGGCGCTGGCCCTCCGGTGCCAGCACGTAGCCCACGAACTCGCGGGCCAGCTCTTCGTGGGGAGCGCCGCGCAGGATGCCGATCGGATCGCTACCGAGCGAGGTGCCCCGCTCGGGCAGCACGAACTTCATGCGGTTCGGCAGGTTCCCGTTCTCGAAGCGACCATAGAAATCGATGCACATGCCGGCCGCCGCGCTGCCGGCTTGGACGTCCTGGGGGATCTTGTTGGACGCGTCGGTGAAGTAGCGTGAGTTGCCGGCGATGCGGCGGATGAGGGCGAGGCCACGGTCGAAACCTCGGCCGAGCGCTGCGGTGTCGGCGGCCGCGGCAGGGGGCTCGGCCTGCGCGACCGACTCGGCCATCTGCTGCTGCAGCACCATCTCGAAGGCCTTGGTGGCCGAACCGCTCTTGCTCGGATCGGAGAGGGCGATGCGGCCGTGGTAGCGAGGATCGGCGAGATCGCTCCAGCGCGCGGGGGCGCGCGGTACGCCCAAGCGCTCGAGCGCGTCGGGGTTGTAGCAAATGCCGAAGCCCGAGACGGCCGCGCCGATCCAGCGCCCGGCTGGATCGTAGTAGCGCTCACCGCCGACCAGTTCCGGCAGCACGTCGGAGCGGAACAACTCGGGGTGAGCGCTCACGTAGCCGCTGTCGACCAGGCGACCCGCCTTGGCGTGCTGTTCGAAGTCGAAGCTGCCGCCGCCGAACAGGACGTCGATCTCGATGCCGACGCGCGAATCGAGAAAGGCGCGCCGCGCGCGCGCGGCCGGCGTGTCGTCGCCCGGGAGCTGCTTGGCGTTCTGGAAAGCGCCGAGGGTGGCCTCGTTGGCCACCGCGCCCAGGCGATTGCGAGAGAACAGCTCGAAGGCCGCGCGGTATTCGCTCTGCAAATAC
>DATIDO010000507.1:0-3507 GCA_035456245.1 Polyangiaceae bacterium | reverse complement strand
GTCCCGACAGCGCCACCGGTCCCGCTCGAACCACCCGTCCCAACAGCCCCACCAACGGAACCGCCGGTTCCCACAGCACCGCCGCTCTCCGGGGCGCCACCCGTCGACTCGCCGACCCCACCGGAACCGGCGACCACCGGAGAGCCCCCGCTCCCCGGTGAGCCGCCGGCCGGCGTCCCTATTGCTCCACCCGTCGGGTTGCCTGGCGAGCCGCCCAGCCCCACCACGCCACCGCTTCCGAGCGCGTCGCCGTCGGCGAACTCGCCGTCATCCGCGCCGCCCGCGCAACCGACCAGCAGGCCGAACGACCCGACGACGATACCGACCCACCGCAGCCGAGCTCCCTGCCTTCGCATGAAGGACCCCATGTGATGGCAGGGCCCATTTCATTTCCCTCGGGCCCCCCCGAGCGCGACTCGCTGCGATTTTCCCGAGCCGCGCTGGAATGTTCGGCTCAGCTCGGACCCGACTCACCTGCCGATGAAGAGATCCACTCGGGTCGTCTCGTTCGCGTCGGCAATCTGCTCGTAGGACGTGAGCGAGCGTTGGCACGACGCTGGCGGCTCTTCTCGACCGAGCGAGTGGTTGGTGGGCCGAACGGCTCCGCCCACCACGAGGGCTGCCGACGACGTCGCCGAGTCGCGAGGTGCGCGCTCGGTCGGATGATCCGAAGGTCGGTCCGTGGGGCGCTCCGAGGGTCGCTCCGACGCTCGACCGAGCGCCAACTCGCCCTGGATCCAGTCGGCCCCAGCCTGGCGCGCCAGCTGCAAACGCGCTTCGTCGTCAACCCCGGGCACGATCACACGCGCTCCGGTGGTGCGCCCCAAGGTAACCAGGCTCTCCAGCGTGCTGCGCAGCCGATCACTCTTCTCCACCTGCGGCAACAGCGCTGCATCCAAACGCACGAACTCGGGCTCGAGCGAAAGCAGGCGATCGAGATTGGAACTGCCGCGGCCGAAATGATCGAGCGCCAAGCGGAAGCCACGGGCCTGGAAATTGCGGAACGCCGAGCGCAACTGCCCCAGCTCGCTGCGCTCGGGATCGATGGCGATCACCACCTGCGACGGGGCCAGGTTCAGCTGGTTCAAGATCGACTCGAACACGGTGCCGTGCTCGTGCACTGCCAAGAGGTGACGCGGGCTCACGTCGAGCAACAGCAGCTGTGAGCCCAGGTTGCGCTCGACGAAGTTCAGCGCGTGCAGGGTGCGGCAGAGCCGATCGAGGAACACGACCTCTTCGTCGTGGCGACTCCGCGCGAAGAGCTGATCGATGTCGAGCGGGGTGGATTGCCTGCTCAAGCCGACGAGGTGCGCGCTGTGGCCCACGACGCGCCCGCGGGCGAGCTCGCTGACTGGCAGAAAACGGGAAGTAATCACCAGATCGAGGAAGCGGGCGACCACGCGCCCGTCGCTTCGTTCGAGGGCCTCCCCGCTGCCGGGCAGCTCGGGGTGGCGAACACGATTGCGCACGTTGAGATAGCGGACGACGTCCTGAAGAGACACTTGAACCTTCCGTTGGTCAGGGGCAACCCGCCGCGATGGCGGACGATTCGTCCGCGACCGATGTACGACGCGCGGCAAAATCGAAGAGGTAGAGCCAGAACGGCCCAATTCAGGGGCCGCACGCAGCAGGCGCATCCCGGCGGGATGCGCCTAGCTACAGACGGAAGACGTCGCCACGAGCACGACGCTCCCATATCATTTCACTCACCCCGGGCGCCAGGCGTGCTCGACCAGTGACACCAGGCCGCGGCTATCGAAGCGCACGCCTTCGCGTTCGAGCAGCGTTCGCTGGAGTAGCGCGTGTTCACCATCACCCAGCGCCACGCGGGCCCGACGTGCGTCGTGCTTGCCCACGACGCGGTGCCAGGGCAGCCGGTTCGGGCAATCCCTCATCAGCCGGGCGACGACGCGATGCCCGGATTGGATCCCGGCCAGATCGGCGAGCTGGCCGTAGGTGGCGACGTGACCTGGCGGTATGGCCGCCACCAGCTCGTAGACGCTACGCGCACGCTCGTCCGCCTTCGAGGCCGCCATCGTGCGCTCCCGCCGAGCTCAGCGCCGCTTTCCGGCGGAGGCAGCGTCGAGAAGGACGGTGATGCCACCGTAAGGCTCGATCCAACCGTGGGTGCTCTCGAAGGCCCAGCCTTGGAAGGTCATGGCCGGCTTGACGCCCAGGTCCAGACCGATACGCGGGTTGGGCTCGATGCGGATACCCACGCGACTCGAGAAGCCGGGTGCGAAGTCGTACTGGCGCACGGTGCCACAGGACCAGAAGCCGCAGATCTCGGTGGTCTCGTAGCTGAAGCCCCACAGGTTCGCGTCGAAGGCCAGCGAGAAGTACGGCTGCACCTTGGAGCCCTTCATGTTCGGCTCGACGCGCAGACCCAGGCTCAACCAGATGCCCGTCAGGTTTTCACCTGCGTAGCGCTCCGGCACGGTGATGCTGGGGTTCTGTGCGGCCAGCTTGTCCACGTTGAACCAGTTCCAGCGGGCGCCCATGCCGATTTCGGGAACGAGCACGCCCAGCTTCATGCCGCTGCGCACCTCGAACTCGAAGCCCGGATCCAGAGGAGAATCGGTCAGCCAGATGGGGCTGCCCATGTAGAGCGAGACCTGCTTCTGCGGACCCCGGCGCACGGGCGCGTCGCCCTCGTCGGTGTCGCTGGGTGCGCGGCTGGGCTCGGCCACGGGCGGCGGAGCGGACTGTGTATCGACCTGCGTCGTGGTCGGCTCCATGACCGGCGGCGGCGAGTCGCCCACCGCGCCCGTCGACTGAGCCCCCGCCGTCACGGACGTGAGGCCCCCTACCAAACCGACCGCCAACCCAACGAGCTGCTTGCCCATGACAGCCTTCTCACTCGCTCCTGGCGTCGCTGTCAACGGCGCCCGGCCAGGGGGAGCGGAACGGCCCGTGGGCGACACGAGAGGGGAGTGCATCGTATGATGTCGACGATGACGGGGCGGGCCGCGGGCCTGAGGGGAGCGAGTTCGAGAGCGAGCAGGAAACTTCGCAGCGCCTCGATCACGACTCGCTGGCTCCGTCCGATGTCACGGCAATGGCCGATGATCGTCACGGCGAGCGCACTGCTCACGCTCGGTTGCAAAGAGCGACGTCATTCGCCCGATGGCGCCACGGAAAGCTCCTCCGCGGGAGATTCGAGCGCATCGAGCTCCCAGCTTGCTCAACCAGCCTACGACTGGCCGCTCGACGGCTCGGCTGGTCGCGACTGGATCATCACCAACTACCTCGATCGTCAGCCCGGCGCGGGGCTGCTCGACTACCGCGGTGGCCAGCGAACATACGACGGACATGGCGGCGTCGACATCGCCATCCCCAGTCTGCGCGTCATGGACACGGGCGTCGTCGTCCGCGCGGTGGCCGCGGGCCAGGTGACGGCGGTGCACGATGGCGAACCCGATCGGAACACGCTCTCCCAACTGCTCGGATGCAAGCTGGTCGCCAACAGCGTTTACGTCACGCAGGCCGACGGGCGCGAGGCGCGCT
>DATIDO010000506.1:0-2104 GCA_035456245.1 Polyangiaceae bacterium | reverse complement strand
CGCGACAACGTCATCGCCACCCAGTTCCACCCCGAAAAGAGCCAAGCCGTCGGCCAGCGTCTGCTGCGCGGCTTCTTGGAACTCTGAGCCATGAGCGACACTCCTTCGGGCCGTCCGGTCACCACTCCCGAGATCCGTCGTGAGCGGCGTCGCGGTCTGCGCGAGGATGCGCTCAACGTTCCGAACCTGCTCACCTTCGGACGCATCGCCGTCATCCCGCTCGTGCTGTGGCTGATCGATCAGGCCACGCCTCGCGACTGTGTGTACGCGGCCCTCGCCTATTCGGCCGCGGCCATTACCGATCTCCTGGACGGTTGGTTGGCGCGGCGCATGGGCATCGTCAGCGTGCTCGGGAAGTTTCTCGATCCGTTGGCCGACAAGCTGCTGGTCATGGCCACCTTGGTCTGGCTGGTGCCCATGGGACGCATCCCCGAGTGGGCGGTGGTGCTGCTCTTGGCTCGTGAGCTCACCATCAATGGTCTGCGCAGCATCGCCTCGAGCGAAGGCGTGGTCATCGCCGCGGGCGGCGGAGGCAAGAGCAAGACCGCGCTGCAGATGGTCGGCATCCTCTGCCTGATCCTCGGCTACCCCTACGAGATCGATCTCGGCCTCTTCAGCTTCGGTACGGTCGATCTGGTCGTGGTGGGGCGCGTGCTGGTCTACATCTCGCTGGTCTTTTCGCTCGCCAGCGCGGTCGAGTACGTGAACCTGTTCGCGCGCGCCGTCGAGGCCAAGGCCAAGGCCCGCACGGACGGCTGAGCCGCCACGGACCCATCCTGCCGACGAGCAGGGCCCACCACCCGTGCCATCGGCAGCCTTCGACAGGTCCCCCGAGACTGGCCCGACGCTGGCCCGACGCTGGAGTTCGCCCGGCGGAACCTGGCTTGGTGGGTATGGACTTCATGCCCTTCTGGTCGGGTCCGAGCCGCCAAATGGGCCTCATGGCGGGGCTGCCGGGAGCTTCGTAGCCGCCAAGGCCCAAAATCTCGCTGTCTGGTCCCCCTTGAGAGGTCCCTTCCCGCCTGATAAGCCCGCGCCATGAAGTCGCGCGTCGGAACCCTCGCACTTTGCCTCACGGCCCTCGCCATGGCCGTCACGATTGTGCCTGGCTGCAACCGTCAGCCGGAGGGGGAGCGTTGCTCACTCAAGAATGGCGACCTCGATTGCTCCGAGGGCCTCGAGTGCACGCCGTCGACCAACCTGCGCAACGGCAGCGACGGAATCGATCGTTGCTGTCCGGCGTCGAATTTCACCGATGCGCGCTGCACCCCCGGTCGCAGCGGTAGCGGTGGAGGCAACGAGGGCGGCAATGGCGGCCAGGGTGGCCAAGGTGGCGGTGGCGGAGCCGACTCGGGCGCCGACATCGGCGAAGACTGCATCTGGAACAGCGACTGCAGGGAGCCGCTCGTCTGCAAGTCGTCTACCTGCCAGTACGACTGCAACGTCGACCGCGACTGCGCCGACGGCTACAAGTGCATGGCCAACTCCTGCGTCCTGCAGTGAGCCACCTCGGAGTATGAGTCAGCTTCTGACTCCCTCTGAACTCAGGGCTTGGTTCGCGCGAGGCGAACCTGGCCCGGCCCTGCTGGGTGGCCGCCTCGTGGCTCAACAGGGCAGCTCGCTTTGGCTCGCGGACGCCTGGCTGAGCGTGCACGTCGAGTGCGCCGGGGCCGATCCGATCGCCCCCGGATCCTTGGTCGAGCTCGCGGTCACGCCCCACGGCACGACCGGCTACGTGGCGGAGCGGATCGAGGCGGTCCACCGCCACGAGCGTCCCCCGAGCGAGTTCGAACGGCTCCGTAGCGGAGATCGGGCCGGCGCTTTGCGCGCGCGACACAAGGCATCCTGGGCGGTTCGCTCGTACTTCGAAGAGCAGGGCTTCATCGAGGTGCAGACGCCCACGTTCGTGCCCTGTCCTGGGCTCGACGCCCACGTCCACTCGCTCGCCCCCGTCGTGCGTGGCTCACGGATCGATCACCTGATCACGTCCCCCGAGCTGCACATGAAGCGCTTGCTGGTCGCCGGTATGCCGCGCATCTACCAGCTCGCGCGCGTCTTCCGCGCCGAAGAGCTCGGACCTCGGCACGAGCCCGAGTTCACCCTG